>JAHOYS010000018.1 GCA_019038815.1 Desulfobacterales bacterium
ATTTTTATCCTTGAACTTAAATGTATCAGGCGAGGTTGCATCAACCCGATTGGCTGCTGCTGTCTTCATCTGCTCCTGATTCAATGCAGCCCCTAAAATATATCCGTGCCGTTCTATTTTTAACTTTTCAACCTGGTTAAAAAGATCGTTCAGATCATTGGCCAGGGCAGGCCCTGAGAACAGAAGCACCATCACTATAAACATTCTACAAACAATTATTTTCTGCATTATTTTCCATTTTTTAATAGACTGTGGGGCCCAAAAAGACCAAAAAAATTCCGGCAGGGCAGCACATCATGCCACCCTGCCGGAGTTAGGCTCTGTTACTGGTTATATCTTAATCTGTTTTCTTCTTCGATTAACTTCATGGTTGCAGCACTGCCGCCGGTTTCTATCCATAGATGTTCCGGTTTGGCCAGAAGTTCCTTAATGTGCTTGCGGTATTTCTCGCCTTTACCTGCATGGTCGGCCAGTTCCTGGACTTCGGGCAGGAACTCATGATAAAAATTCCTGGAAATTTCATACATCCCGTGCCAATGGGTATAATCCGGTGCAAACATGGCAGCTGCCATCCTGGCACGTCTGCCTTCATGATGCCAAATTTCAAACCAGGTATACCCGATTTTATGCTGGAATCCCGTATTTTCCCAGATGCCGTCTTTTTTCAGCATTTTAACCAGGGCCAGTCCAGGTTTGGCAAATTTATCATTGTAGAGATTTACCAAATCATCCAGCTGCGAATAAAAATCTCTTACCTGGTTGACACCATGACAGGATTTACACACTTCCTGCATGGTAGCACGTCTTTCCTGCCAGGAGACAACCGTCTTGATGGTTTTTTCAGCTATCACTTTCTTGAGTCTGTCACCTTCCCGGACATAACTCTTAGCTTTGGCTGTCTGACCGGGACGAGGTGCTATGTCACCTGTAATATCTGCCACAGTACCATCTGTAAATGTCGCACGGTTTAATTTGGCTGAAACAGGTGCTCTCAAATTCCACGAAAGCCTGTCGCCTACATTATGACTGTTTTTAGCAACAGCACCGTTGAGTTTAATATACGATCCCATGTGACAGGTGGAGCATACCGGTGCGGTATGGTAATCATCTCCCAATACCCAGGAACCGTCTTTCATGATATTCATGCCATTCGGGGATGCCCCCTTATCAGCAGAATAATAGGCAATACCATGTTTGGACTCTTCATAGATCTCTTTTTGCGGATGATCAGGGCCCAGATGGCATTTGCCGCAGTTTTCAGGCTGTCTTGCTCTTGATGCAGAAAAGGAATGCTTGGAATGACAGGCATTACAGACACCCTTGCTGCCGTCAGGATTGATTCGCCCGATCCCGGAGTTGGGCCAGGTATTGTAATCCATCTGGGGTGCATCGGTTTTGGATCGCAGGGGTTTTCCATCCTTATCACGCTTCAGCGATACCACAGATCCATGGCACTGCCAGCAGCCACTGGCCATATTCCCTTTGTTTGTTGGCATACCGCCGACGACTTCCGCCAGCATATTATCAAGAGATGCCATAATTTCACCGGCAGTAGCATGATGCGATATGGCCATTTCCTTTGCCTCTGGTTCATGGCACTTTGCACAATCATTAGGTGAAAGAATAGCCTTGATAAAGGCGCCTTCATGGTTGTAACCCATTTCATCACCTTTTTCTGCCGCATGGCAGTTGTAACACCCGACCTGGCCTTCTTTGGCTGCTGCATGGGCACTTCTTTCCCACTGGAGGACCAGGGACTTGTTTTCTTTTAGATGACAGGTGATGCATTTTTTGTTTATTTCGATGTTTTTCGGATTTTTTACATCAAAGGACTCCTGGGTCAATGCAAACGCAGCCCCTGCTGTAAAAAAAGATACAATCATAAAAATCAGTAATGACCTTAAAACAGTCATATTAAATCCCTCCCAAAATTTAAATTAAAATATAAAAAAATATAAAAAGTCTTGCCTGCACCACCTCCTTCCATGAGTTTATCTTAAATTTATGTTAACATTTATTTTACATTTGTCTCATTGTCCGGTGTCCAGAATGGAAAGATTTTGCTCAATACAAAAAGGATGATAAAAGGGATGGCCATGACAATGATCACGGCAAGTATCCCTTCCTTGTCAAACCATTCGGGATGAAATTCGGTATAACCCCTTGCGCTCTTACTCATCAGCTGACCACCGATCACAACGTTCCATCGCATGATCAATACCTGCAGCAAAAGGATAGCCGAAACAACGGCTGCAGTAAAATTATAAATATGCTTATTTATAGTAAAAATGCCCATAACTCCCAGAACAAACAAAGGAATCACAGAGCAGATCTTGACCTGCCACAGCCAGAAGGAGCTTGCCAGGGGACCGTTTAAAAGTCCTTCAACCATATGGTGATACCCGGATTTTAAATAAGAATGGGAAAACACCTCCAGCATCTCAAAGGTAAAGGCCATGATAAAAAAGAGGGTCAGCGTCTTAATGCATGTTTTGATACAGTCATGATCAATTGATCGCCCCTTTGCTTTTCGAATAATAATGTAGGCAAGGATAATGGCCGATATCCCCGATACACAGGCAGAAAATAAAAAAATTACCGGCATCAGCGGTGTCGACCAAGTGGGATTGGCTTTAACCCCGCCAAAAATAAATCCAACATATCCATGAAGTACTACCGCAATGGGAATACCGATACCCACCAGAAACCGGATGATTTTTTGATCAAGCTTACGGGCATTTTCTGAAAGATCAATGCTGTCAAAGGTCATGGCCCGGTACAAAAGCTGGAGCCAGCCTTTTGAGGTAGCCCTTAATTCCACCAGATCTTCTCTGTACACAAACAAAATAATAAAAACAACAACTCCCATGGATACGGCATAGATGTATCCAAACCCTGCCATGGCTGAAGAGGGGCTGGGGGTTAAAAGCATGTTAAAATTTCGCTCAGGCCTTCCTAAATGAAGCAGAAGCGGCAGGGTTGCAATGGCCAGGAACGCCAGGGCAAACAAAAGAGAAAACCGTGCCACGGGGCGCAGGCTTTTGACATCAAAAAGATAATAAAGTGCTGCAATGATAAAGGCTCCATCCACAAGGCCCGTAATATAAGGGTAAAGCACGATCATCATACTCCAATGGACATGAAGATCATTGGGAAAAACATAATTGGAAACCAACATGGCTGCCGAGCTGTGGGCTGCATCCATCAGATCACCTCCCTTCTGGCACCTTTATAATAGAGTGCGGGAAAGGTCCCCATTTCCTTTTTAAGAACAGTCAGAACACCAGGGCCTTTCAAAATCTTATAGACTTCAGATGTTTCATCCTTCATGGAACCAAATTTTCTTGCTCCTGTGGGACAGACCTCAACACAGGCAGGCAACAGCCCCTTTCTGATCCTGTGATAACACCATGTGCATTTTTCTGCTACCTTTGTCACGGGATTTAAAAACCGGACTGAATAGGGGCAGGCCTGAATACAATAAGCACAACCCACACACCGTTTTTCATCCACAAGGACAAAGCCGTCAGGTGATATAAAAGTGGCTCCCACCGGGCACACCTGGACACAGGGAGCTTCCTTGCACATATTGCAAAGCTTGGGCACAAAAAAGGTGTCCCTTATTTCCTCATCAATATCTGTTCTTGCGTGCTGGTACCCGTCCAGGCCGCCATGAGGGCTGTCAACATAAATCTTGTCGCTGAATCCCTTAACATAACGTTCAACCCAGGTCCGGTAATTGCCATCGGGAACATTATACTCCCGCTTGTCTGCAACGCAGCAGGACCCGCAGCCGATACATCGGGTAACATCCACGATAAAAGCAAATTCCTGATGATGAATATCATACTCTTTCCCCTTGATTCCCGGAATCTCTTCAGGGGTTTCAATGCTGTTTCCCCCCATGGGCCAGACCAGGAACAAAGAGCCGGCAATGGTCCCGTTTAACACTTTCTTGACAAACGATCGTCGATCCATCATGATCCCGCCTCCATCAATCCTGTTATCTGTTTTGCCCGGATAATATATTTTAAAGGTGCATGAACCTGATGGCATTGATTACAGTTATGGGTGAGCTTAACATTCTGGTCCTTGAGATGATTCGGCATGGCAACGGTCTTGATGACCTCTTCATGTCTAGCTTTAATCTCGGTGTTATGGCACCGCAGACACAGGGTGGTAATTTCTTTTTCTTTTTTAACGGGCAATGTTCCGATCTTCTTACCATCTTTGGCATGATCTGCATAAGTTCCATGACAAAATTCACATGATATGGTCTGATGGCGACCTTTTTTATGGATCTTTGCTTCATGGGAATGACATTTAAAACAAGAGGTGTTGGTTCCATGGCGGATGGGAACAAGGGCTGCTTCTGTGATGGCATCCGCCCTGTAAGGGCCGTAATCACCAAAAGAATCCGGGAGCAGCAATTGTTTAAATAAAAGCCCTCCCCCTGCCAGCACACCAATACTTAAGACCACGATCAAAAGACGCATACGATAGCTTAAATCCACAACGACCTCCTGTAGTTTTTCGTACAGCTCTTTATATAATTTTTTACAGCCGTGAGTTCTGGAACTTTAAGTCGTATTACAATATGTTTTCATGCGCAAATTTTGAACAACGCGCTAAGAAACGTTTGTGTAACAATCGTAACGTTATCATTACAAAAAGGTTACAGGCAAGCTTTTTTTTAAAAAATTTTAAACGGGAATCTTCCTTTTTCTCTGTCCTGAAAATAATGTTCAAGGGTTTGTTTGATGACTTCAAAGGCAATGTCATCCCAGGGGATATCTTTTTCATCAAACAACCGGACATCAGTGCTTTCATTTGTAGGCCCGAATTTGTCAGAAATCAGCTTTGCCCTGAACATGAAATAGATCTGATTAACAAAAACAATATTAAACAGACGATAGGGAGCTATGATCTGAATATCCGCCATTGTTTCTTCCCTGGTTTCACGAAGGGCGCCATCCTGAACCGACTCTCCATTTTCCAGATATCCTGCCGGAAGGGTCCATTTGCCTTTCCTTGGTTCAATGTTTCTTTTGCACAACAGAATTTGTCCGTTTAATTCGGGAATACATCCCACCACCATTTTGGGATTACTATAATGAACCAGGCCGCAGTTTGTACATATGGACCGGACATGATCATCATCGGGAGGGATTTTTAGTTCTGTTTGAGAGCCGCAGGCAGTGCAGAATTTAATTTCCATAATTAATTATCTCTCCTTTGGTTTTACCCGGTTTGTCGGTTTAGCGTTAAGAGGATCATCAGGCCAGAAATGTTTTGGATACCGGCCTTTCAGATCTTTTTTTACATCTTTATAGGTGTTCTTCCAGAAATTTTCAAGATCCCTGGTTATCTGAACCGGTCGTCCGGCCGGTGACAGAAGATGCAGTGTAACCGGAACACTCAGGCCTGCAATTTTTGGAGTTACGGTCTGGCCAAACATTTCCTGCAGCCGGACTTCAAGGACGGGTGAATCAAGAAGGATGTTTTCATTGCTGTACTTTAATGGTTTTTTAGAGCCGCTGGGAACTTTAATATGGGTGGGTGCATTTTTCTCTATGATCTGCTGCTCTTTCCAGGTCAGCAGGGATAAAAAAGCGGCTTCAAGATCAATCCTTTCAAGCTGTTTTAAAGAGAAGACACCCGTCAAAAAAGGTTTCAGCCAAATGGCCATATTCTTTTCAAGGGTCTTGTCTGAAAGATCCGGCAGATCCTGAAATCTCCCTGTGTTCTTGAGGAAGACAGCTCGATCTTTCAGGCTTGTCAATCTTTTTGTCCAGGGAAGTATGGCAAGACCTCTTCTTTGGATTTCCCTGATCAGGATATCGCAGGCCATGTCCGGATCAATATCTGATATGGACTGATGATGAATCACAAGCGTTTCAAAGCGAATTTCTTTTTTTGCCCGGACACCATTGGTTTTTTTATCCCATAAAATCGTATGGACAGATTTAAGACGATCACAAAAATCAGTCTCCAAGTCCTGTTTTGAATAGGGCACGGCCAGAAATATTTTTGCATTTTGCAGATTCCCGTCAAGATGCACTGCCACAATATAGTCGTTTAAAGAGACATTGTTGATTCCTGTAAAATACGCCCCCTTTCCCGAGGCCATCAAAAACGTATTGTTCCTGTTATCCCTTTTTTTTGCAATCCGGTCAGGATATGCATGGGCCAGCAGAGTCCCCGCTTTTTCGATATCTGTCTTTGTCGGCTTTATACCAAAATCTCTTGCTGTCTTTTTTTCCGATTCTATAATCCTGTGAATAACTCCTTTATTAATTTTGAATCCTTTTTGCCATGTTTTTTTCTTACTTGTAAATGCGTCAATAATCTCAAGGCGAAGCCGGATATCAGGATCAAATGTTTTTTGATCAAACAAGATAAAATCGCGCTCATTAAGAAAAGCTGCAATCCTGCAGGCTAAAAGGCCATGGTTTTTTTCACTGGCTTTGATGATCATGTGGGCAAGCCTGGGATGCAGGCCGGCAGATGACATCTTTTTACCATGAAGCGTAATCCGTTCCTGTTCATCAAGGGCACCCAGAATTTTAAGAAGATTTTTTGCCTGTTCAAAGGATTTTTCATCCGGCAGATCCAGCCATTTTAACTGCCCGGGATCTGATACCCCCCAGGCTGCCAGTTCCAAAGCAACCCCGGTCAGATCAATACTTAAAATTTCAGGTTTTGTATAGGATTTCAGTGATTGATGATCATATTCAGACCACAACCGATAACACTTCCCCGGCCCAGTCCGGCCCGACCGCCCCCTTCTCTGGTCAGCAGAAGCTTTTGAAACCCGAAGCGTTTCAAGACGACTCATTCCTGTTTGAGGAGAAAATCTTGGAACCCGCATGAGACCCGCATCAATTACAACGCTCACCCCTTCAATGGTGATGGAGGTCTCTGCAATGGAAGTGGCAATTACGATTTTTCTCTCACTTTGGTTTGAGGGGCGAAAGGCACGGGCCTGATCTTTCCGGGCAAGATTCCCATATAAAGGAAAAACATGGATGGCGGGATCAAGGTCTTTTTCAAGAATTGAATATAAGGTTTTTATTTCCTTTACACCGGGTAAAAAGACCAGCATATCCCCATCAGTTTCTGATAAGGCACGCCTTATAACCGAAGCGCAGGCAGTTTCAACGGAGACCGGCCTGCTTTGTCTGCCTGAAGGAGGAATATAAATCGTTTCCACAGGAAAACTTTTTCCCTTTGAAACAATAACCGGTGCATTACCCATGAGAGTTGATACAGCGGTAACATCCATTGTGGCAGACATGACAAGAATGCGCATGTCATCGCGCAATGCTTCAAATGTCTCCAGGCATAGGGCAAGCCCGAGATCACTGTGGATATGCCGCTCATGAAATTCATCAAATATCACCAGCCCGACATCTTCCAGAGACGGATCATTCTGGATTTTCCGGGTGAAAATTCCCTCGGTGATCACTTCTATTCTAGTATCCGGACCTATCTTCCTGTCCAGCCGGATCTGATACCCAATGGTTTGCCCAACTTGCTCTTTTAAAAGACCTGCCATATGGGCAGCACAGGACATGGCTGCCAGCCGTCTTGGCTCAAGCAGAATAATTTTTTTATTCGCAAGCCAGGGTTCATCCAGAAGAGCCAGGGGAACACGGGTCGTTTTACCGGCTCCCGGTGGGGCCTGAATCACAGCACATCTTGAGGTTTCAAGAGCGTTTATAATATCGGGAACATGCTTTTGAATTGGAAGGGTCTGGGTCATTCGTCACCGACAATGCTCCATAATGCCTTGACCCGAGGGTTGGCAAGATTTTTTTTCCGGGTACAAAGGCCGATGACAAAGGGGGGCAGTTCCGGAGCTTTATCCAGAATCTTTACCCGGTTAAAAAAAGGGCTTTTTCCCAGCACCATTTCGGGAACAAGTCCAATACCGCAGCCAAGGCTGACCATGACAATGATGGCCTCATTGCCGGCCACCTGGGAATATATATTGGGAATGAAATTTTCCTTTGCAAACCACTGGTCGATGCGATCCCTGCTCAACCCGTGATCCGGGATGATTAAAGGGGTCTGTTCCCAGTCAATCACACCTGAAGTATATATGACAATCTCAGGATATTGCTGCGGTGCAATAAAGACCAGGGGTGTTTGTGAGACGATTTTAAAGACAAACTCTTTGGGTGCGGCATCCGGGAGAGCGGCAATGACAATGTCCGCATCCTGGTTTGACAACTTGATCAAGGCTTTGGCTGCATCTCCGGTTTCAAGGTGTATCCGTACACCGGGATGGGTCTTTCGATATTTTGCCATCATATCAGGAAGGATACCGTAGGCTGCTGTGACAGAACAATATATGGACAACTCCCCTTGCAGGACCTCGTCAGAAGACAGCTCATCATGAAGCCTGTCCCACCGCTGTAAAACATCATCAGCATATTTTTTGAATGCCATCCCGGCCTGGGTCAGCTCCACAGACCGGTTGTCCCGGACAAAAAGCTTTTCACCTAAGTCTGCTTCAAGCCGCTGGATGACCCGTGTCAATGCCGATGGCGTTATATAACAGGCTTTGCTGGTCCTTGCAAAATGCAATGTCCCTGCAAGATGTCGGAAAAGCTTTAAATTTCGAATGTCCATCTC
>JAHOYS010000120.1 GCA_019038815.1 Desulfobacterales bacterium
CGTATTTTGATCAGTTCAGCTGACAGTTTATCTCCGGACATGTTCGGCATTGCCATGTCAGTGATCACAAGATCAAATTTATCCGGCTTGGCCCGAAAAGCCTCAAGGGCTTCGATACTGCTGGTACGTGAGGCAACCTGATATCCCAGGCGTTCCAGCATCTGTTTTCCCATTGTTAAAATTGCCACTTCATCATCTACCAGCAGAATTCGCTCTGTGCCTTTCTGAATTGATTTTTTTATTAGAGACGGTTTCTCATTTGAAAAACCTTTTTCTACTGGAAAATAAACATGAAATTTACTTCCTTTGCCAGGTTCGCTGTAAACATGGATCGCTCCTCCCATGCTTTTAACAATGCCGTGGACAACTGAAAGCCCCATTCCAGTACCCTTGCCCTGTTCCTTGGTGGTAAAAAAAGGATCAAAGATTTTCTGGGTTATATTTTTATCCATGCCTGTGCCTGTATCAGACACTGTCAGGCAGGCATAAGCTCCGGGCTCCATATCAGGACTTATGATGTCATACTGATCCAATTGGATTTCTCTGAGGCTTACTTTCAGTTCTCCGCCGATATCCTCCATGGCATGAAAGGCATTGGTGGCAAGGTTCATTGCAACCTGATGAATCTTGGTGGGATCAGCTTTGATTATACCGCAGTCAGATCTGATGTCCTGCCTGATGTCAATGGTTGTGGGGATCGTGGACCTGATAAGTTTTAATACTTCCTTGACGACAGGCTGCATTTTCATCAGGATTAACTCGGTAGTACCCTGGCGGGAAAATGTGAGGATCTGCCTTACAAGT
This sequence comes from Desulfobacterales bacterium, assembly GCA_019038815.1. Classification (GTDB taxonomy): domain Bacteria; phylum Desulfobacterota; class Desulfobacteria; order Desulfobacterales; family Desulfobacteraceae; genus Desulfobacula. The sequence goes on from JAHOYS010000120.1 coordinate 805, forward strand.
GCCTTGGCTCTCAAGGCACTTGTATAGATTTCATTCAGACCATCCTGGAATGAGCTGTCTTCAGGAATGTCCGCTAGTAACATATCTGCATGGCCTAAAATTGGGAAAAGAACGTTATTGAAATCATGGGCTATTCCGCCTGCAAGGGTGCCGATGGCTTCCATCTTCTGGGCTTGCTGGAGCTGGGCCTTGAGTTTTAAATGTTCAGTGATGTCGCGGGCAAATATGACTATTTTCTTTGCCGTATTTCCATCACCAAAGATCGGGCAAACTATTTGTTCAAAAATTATGCCTTCCCGTTCATCTTCAAAGTTTACATGATTTCCTGTCTTAAAAACCATTTCATACTTTTGTTTTCGCAGTCCGGCCACCTCGGGCGGGAAAAAGTCGTATATACAATGTCCGATCAGATCTTTCTTCGTGGTTTGTAATCGTTCAAAAAGCATTCGGTTGCCCGCAATGACTACACCCCGGCGATCTATAAGAACTATGGACTCAACCATCGCATCCAGAATGGTTCTCATTTCATTCTGGCTTATTCGCAACGCCTCCTCGGCCTGCCTCCTGTCCTCTAACATTTTGTTTGTTGATACGGCTATATCTCTGAATTCTTTTAATTGAAGGTCTTCTGGATTTATAGCAATCGAATCAGTACTTGCCTTCTTTAAAAAGGAAGAAAAGGTTTCAACCGATTTTTGAATTTGACTTGAAATACGCTTTGACCAGAAGTAAACTAAACATAATAAAACCGCCAGGATCAATACACTTCGACTGACTTTTTTTTTCAGCTCAGTATTTAATGAGGTTTTGTTTTCTAAAATAATTTTTTCAATTGAGTCAAGATATACACCAGCTCCAATAATCCATTCCCATTCAGGTATTCCAAGGACAAATGAAATTTTAGGCGATGGAGTTGATGTGTTCAATTTTTTCCAGGAATAATCAACAAAGCCACCTTCAGAATTTTCAACAGCTTTTTTTTGTTCCTGGATAATTTTCACACCGGCAGGATCAGTAAGATCCCAGATATTTCCGCTGTCCCTGGTAATTTTACCATTGGAAAAAAGTGAACCTCCTTGATATGTGCTCCCGAAAAAATATCCCTCTGTTCCAAATCTAAGATCAGAAATGCGTTTGAGGACATCATTCTGGCTTTGTTTTTTCGCATCATCGATATATCCTCCAGCACCGAAATACCAGTCCAGCGGCTTGAAGTGCTTTACAAACGATATTTTCGGGAAGAGCTCAGCTGAATTTTCCTCTGGTTTGGACCAGTAATGTTTTACAAAACCTTCGCCGGATTTCGTAATAATGTTAATTTCATCCTGAATAACAAAATTACCTTTTGAATCTTGCAGATTAACCAGGTTTTTGCCTTCGAATTCCGGTTTTACAGGATACAATTGCTCCACTCCTTCCATTGAAACAGCGAAATAATATCCCCTTCCGGCATTGAAGCGAATCGGCCTTAAGGCATCTTTGATCATGGTTTCAATTTCAACAGGAGTTTTTGTTCCCTTATTTTGACGATATATATTTAAAGCTATCCGGTGGGCATTATAAACGTGTTCCTTAAGCGAAAGTTTCATTTCCAGTTCAGATTGAACCTTCATATACTCGATATACTTTACAACATTAGTCACTTCGGATTTGAGCATTTTTTTTTGCGATTTAATAAATTCTGCACGCAATGATACCGATTCGGTCTTGAAAGCGGAATATTCGCCTTGTATCCAAATCAGGCACCATAACCCGATAGAAACCAGGGCAATAGAAATCATGTTTCTGAAAAATTTAGCTTGGATACTTTTTATGTTTTCTCTCCTGCCGGCTCGAATTCTGTTTAAATTAAAAGCACTCTAACCTTTATTATGGCGCAATGTAAATAAATTTTTGTAAATTAATTTATTGGCGGCAGGAGGGTTAAATGCCTTGCCGATCGCTCCATGGAACAACAATGGAATGGGACAGCCAGCCTGGTTTTTTGGAATAATAGTTTTATGTCCCGCTCAGGAGAGCACGCCATTCTCCTGAGCGGGCAATGGAAGTTTACATGGCCGTTTCCGGGTGAAATACATTGACTTCTTTTAAGTCATCTCCCAGATACTCCCGTTCATTGGGTCCTAATATTCCCAGTGACAGGCATATTAATGTCCACAAATGAACCACGGGATAATTTCCGCCATAATGCTCGCTCAATTCGTGGATCTGGGCATGGCAATTGTGACAGCCTGCAATGCAGTAATCAGCCCCTGTTGCCTTGATCTGTTCGTCTTTTATTTTTCCGTATGCCAGCCGCTGGTCTTTAAATCCTGATTGAAGGAAACCGCCGCCGCCGCCGCAGCAGTAATTATTGGATTTGTTTGGCTGCATATCTACAAAATTTTCTTCCCCGACAACTGATTTGACGACAAACCGTAAATCCTCGGCAATGGGATCGCCATAGCTTTTTCTAACGATTTGACAGGGGTCCTGCACTGTAAATTTTATTTTAAGGTCTTTGTTCCAGTCGGAATTGACCTTTAATTTGCCTTCACGGATCCATTTGGCATAATATTCGTACATATTTTTAACATCAAAATTATGCTCAAGTTTGAATTTTTTCAGTCCTGCCAGGACTGAGAAAGTAACGTGACCTCACTCGGTATTGAGATAAGTCTTACAGCCAAGCTTATTGGCCTGATCCACAGTTATTCCGGTTGTTTTTTTCCAGGACTCATCATCAGCCAGGAACATGCAATAGTTTTCGCCTCCCCATCCACGGCTGCCATATGTCCAGTCAACACCTGCCAGATGGAGGATTTTCCACAGGGGTACCATTTCATCGGGTTCAGTTACAGGTTCCCGGGAATTCTGGTTCAGGAAAAATTGGGCACCTTCCTTGTCAATTGGGGCCTGCATATCTGCAAATTCCGGCTGGGCCTCCTGGTATTCTTCCAATACATCCTCGACCACAAATTCAAAGTCTTCCGGAGAGGCTCCCATGGCACTGTTACTTTCATTTCTCATGGCCATGTCGCAGGATCCAAGGATTCCTGATGGTCTCTCTTCTCTGGGTCGAAGCGTTCTGGCATTAAAGATCAACTGGGGGATATCAATCTGCATGGGACATACATAAATGCAGCGCTGGCACATGGTACACATCCATGGCCAGTCAGATTTGGCAATTTCCTCATCCATACCTAGCGCAGCCATCCGAAGAAATTTTCTGGGGTCCATATTTTCAAGTCCGGTGGCAGGACACCCTGATGCGCATGCACCACAAGTTAAACAGGCGTTTAAATTGCCGCCGTCCGGCAGCAATTCTTTGACTTTATCCAAAAAAACATTTTTTCGTTTCGTATTTCCAAGTTTAAGGACAGCTACCGTCATTGCTAATTCCTTTCTATTTTTAATGGTAATCGTGGGTACCTACAACAACCTCAATACCGGTTTTTTCCTTTATAATGTTTGCCAGGTCCTTTGCACCGGTATAGGGACATCCCGGTACGGCATTGGCCAGGCAGGAACTTAAATATATTTTATCAGGTTTTATTTCAGATAATTTCATTGCCATGCCAATGGCTGGAACAACAGTTCTTCCGGGACATTCGCATTTGACAAAGGCAACTACATGTGACGGAGTTTCAAATGTACCGTCACCCAGGGAGGCTGCTTTCAAGCACCGCCATTCACCCGGGCATCCATATCCCTGGTCCATATATGAACCGCATCCTACAACCGCTACGTTTTCCATTTTTAAATTTCTCCTTGCTATAGAGCTATCGGTTTTTAAAAACTGAATCCTAAATAGAAAGAGCACAATGCATGCCAAAAAATGCGTTACCCGATGTTTTTAAAAATAGTTATAAAATTAGGTGGTTATGATTTCAAAAAACACTTTTTTGTTTTGCCGGGTTGCAAATATGCGATCATTTATTCTTCAGCAGTGTTAAATCTGCGACCTGCCTGCCGCTATTGGCTGGATTTTTTTTGAAATGCTTGTGTCCTTTGAGTTGAATATGGTAAAGAACAAAATTATTTTAAAAAAAGGATTTTATCATGGTGGAAAATAATGAAACAACAAACAAAGGTTATGTAAAAAAACAGACCTTGACGGGTGCGGTTCTGCTGTCATTATGCATCGGGTTTATCGCTGGAACAGTATACACCTCATTTAAACTTGCCTCTGATACAAAAGTTTCGCAGCATGGAAACGTTGCCGCCGGCAATGATCAGGCAGAAGAACAACATGATCATTCAGCAGAGTTTGCTGCAAAGATTTTACAATTGGAACAGCATTTAGAGAAGAATCCCAAAGATGCCGATGCCCTGGCTCACCTGGGTCATCTTTTTTTTGATTCAGATCAATATGTAAATGCCATTGATGCATATAAAAAATCTTTAGCAATAGAGCCGGAAAAGACCGGTGTCATTACCGATCTGGGTGTGATGTACAGAAGGAATAAACAGCCCCGAAAAGCCATTGAAGAGTTTGACAAAGCCATTTTACTTGACCCTTCCTTTGAAACAGCGCGATTTAACAAGGGGGTTGTGCTGCTGCATGACTTAAATGATGTGGAGGGCGGGATAAAAGCATGGGAAGAATTGGTTGCACAAAATCCCATGGCTATGGCTCCCAACGGGGAATCAGTTGACGCCTTGATTCAGAGAATGAAAAAACAACAATAGACAGCCTGTAAAAATGCTGCTTACAGCCTTGATGCCAGCACGGCAGCACCAATGGCGCCATTCTCCTGAGCTGAATCTCCCACAATGAGGTTAAATCCAAGCCGTTTTTCAAGGGCTGCTGTCATGCCTTTATTTTTTGCCACGCCACCGGTCATCATTACCGGTTCCTTGATTTTAATTTTAAAGGCAAGGATGGCAACACGGGCGGCGGCAGATTCGTGAATGCCGGCAATAATGTTTTCCCTTTTCTGCAAACCTGCAATCATGGAAATGACTTCCGATTCTGCAAACACCGTGCAGATGCTGCTGATTTTTGACGGATTATCTGCTTTGAGACTGAAGTCCCCTAGCTGATCCAGGCTTACTTCAAGGGCATTGGCCATAACTTCAATAAAGCGTCCTGTACCTGCCGCACATTTGTCATTCATGGCAAAGTTTTCAACCTGGCCGTTTTTATCCAGAGAAATAGCCTTGCTGTCCTGGCCGCCAACATCAATTATTCCCCGGATATCGGGATTTATAAAATGTGCACCTGTGCCGTGACAGATGATTTCCGTCATGGCCTTGTCTGCAAAATTTACACTGGCCCGGCCATAGCCTGTGGAAACAATGGCTTTTATATCCGTTTTTGAAACCGATGCTTTTTTTAAAACTGTCTCAAAAACTTTGATCCCTGCATTTAAGGGATTATACCCGGTCGGTATGATATGAGTGGCTAAAAGCCGGTTTTCTTTTATCAGGGCTGCCTTGGCTGTGATGGAACCGATATCAATGCCTGCATAAATCATGTTAACTGCTCCTTAGTTTTACAATTTCCATAAATGCATCAATACGGGTTTCCACCTGTGACTGCGAGAAGTTTCTGGGATCCACCATATCTGCTTCTATCATGAGAACCGGAATGTCTGCCTTTTTCCGGATGATTTCCATGATATCCATCTGTCCGAAAGAGTATGGCTTACAGGAACGGTTTGAATGCATGACCAATCCGTTGACGTCATAAAATTTGATCATGTCCAGTACCTGTTCTGCCATCTGGTCTACTCCGATGTTCAGATAGATCCTGGTATAGGCTTCGGCAATGGAATCCAAAAAATTATTTTCATCAATATATTTTAAGGCACTGCACCAGGCAGATGTATAGGTGTCTGCTACAAGACAGGCATTGTGATCGGAGAACTTGGTGGACAGCCATTTAAGCTGATACCAGACCGGCAGATTATCCCATAAGAGTCTGTGTTTTTCATTGGGGACACTGCTGATGCTGTCTTTTATCCGCTGGTCCATTTCCTCTATCAGTTCCTTATAAAAATCAATCGCGACCTGTGTGCCCCGTAATGTGACAATGAGGGCAAGAAAAAAGAATGCATCAAAAGCAGACATGGGCGATGGTTTGTGGGCAGTGGTGTTGAGGACTTTTTTCCAGAGCATCTGGCCTTCAAAAGCAAGCCTGCCGACCTTGGCCATTTTCTCATAATTAAACTTTTTTTTTGTGACCATTTCAAGAAAGGCAATATATTCATTAATCTGGGCCCGGACATATTTGGCAATTTCAGGGGAATATCGGGTATGACAGACAGGGGTATCCAGGATAAAAAGGGGTACATTATAGAACCGGGCCTGGACTTCATACCATTTTAGAACCGTGCCGCAGATATTATTGCAGCAGATCAGCATATCCGGTTTCGGCAAACCGCCTATGGGGCCGCCCTTGACAATAGAGCATGAAATGTCCGTTCTGGCATAGGAGCACAGATCTGGGCTGTAGCCCATATTTTCGGCTTTTATGCAAAGATCTTCTCCCATTTTGGATGCTCCGATCATGGCCCCATGATTTTCCGGATAAACAGGGATGATATCCATTGCCACCAGAGGCTCTACCGGCCCGCCTGATGTGATCCAGGCAACCTGTTTGCCGTTCTGCTCTGCAGTCATGGCATCCAGGTAATAGGTGGTCATGATATCCCGCATTTTTTTTGCGCATTTTATTTTTCTTTTGTATGAAAGCTTATCTGACATGTGGCAGGTCCTTTTTAAATGTAATGAATAAAGGTTTCAAAACGGGTGGATAACTGCCCTTTGTTTTGCTGCTGGCCATCCATTTCAATAAGAAGGGTTTTTATGCCTTCCCTGTCAAGAAATTCTTTTAAATAGGGATAATCAAAGGCATGGGGATCACAGAATTTGAGCAGCATGAAAATGACCCCGTCAGCCTTGTTTTTCTTTGCAAGGGATACGATGTTTTCACCGCGGGCAGTTGGGGAAATATGTTTTGCAGGGCAGATTATGCGATTCAGCAATCTTGCTGCAATGGCATTTATGGGATTTTCATCACCTAAGATTTCACCTTCAAACCATCGTTGGCCAGTACAAAGATCATCTCCCACAATAACGCCTCCGGCTTCTTCAATGGATGTATAAATATCAGGAGAGTCACAGATCGAGCCTGAGATAACGATCCGTTTGCCGCTTTCTGCCGGTGTGTCTTTTTTCTCAAGACCGGCTGAAATGGCGGGTAAAAGATCAGCTGCCTCATCCCGGTCCATCACCATGGATCCTTTAACAATGGCATAAAGATCGCTGCCTTTTATTATCCCGGGTTTTTGGGATTGCAGGGCATATATTTTTGACAGATTTTTTCTGATGAGATTAAATTTTTCAATGGATTCCCAAATATCTGCATTGGTTATCTTTTTGCCGGCAGCAGATTCAAGATTATTTTTAAATCGGGTCAGCACATCAACCATATAAGTTTTGGCGCTTCCACTGTTCAGTTTGGCCGGCAGGACCACATCTGCAAAAAATTCATATTTTCCGTTTATGCGCCAGATATCGCTCAGGCGCTGGATGGAATCACAGGTATGGGGAAACACGGTGCCGTCGAGGAAATCAAGCCGTCCTGAAAGGCTGTCCTCAAGCACACCCCGGACCAGGGAACAGCAATAAGCCTGGAGGTGATTTTCTGCCAGTATAATATCGGATTTTGACGGAAACAGCCGCAGGGGATGAAATCCTGCTGCATATATTAATTCCTCAGGTGCATAGGAACACAAGGTTCCTATAATTTTTTTTGATTTTGCTTTGATTCTGGCGGCAGTAATCGGTACGTCTTTTATTGCATCGTGAAAAATATTTATTTCCTTCATATTATT
>JAHOYS010000132.1 GCA_019038815.1 Desulfobacterales bacterium
AGTTTTATGAATAATGCTCTATGCCTTTTTCAAGTAGCCCCAGCAGATTCTGCTTTTCTTCAGGGAATTGATATCCTTCATAGCTTTGGCTTAAAAGGAGCCTGCCATTGGGTGCAGGCCAGTAATTTCCGGCATGATCAAAACAGACTTTGGAGGTTACATCCAGGGCATCAAGTGTCTGCTTGATTTCCAATAGTTGTTCTTTGGGGGTCAACCGTTCCAGTTCATTCCTTGATGCTTTTTCAAAGAATATTGTTCCGGGCCTGGGAGTAAAGGGCCGTGACCTGATGTAATGGGGATTGATTTGATTGAGAATAAGTGCGGTATTCTTTGCATGATCTTGTGACAGGGTCTTGCCGCCCAGTCCCGGCATCCAGTATTCTGAAACCTGGAAACCAGCTTTCATAGCCTTTTGACCGCCTTTAACGTGGTCTTCCGGTGTTGTTCCTTTTTTGATTTTTTTCAACAGGGCGGCATCACCTGTTTCAAGCCCGATATGAAGCCGGTCAAGCCCTGCCCTGCGAATTTTTTCAAGATCAATGGCTGATTTTCTTACAATGGTTCTGGACCGGCCATAGGAAGTGATTCTCTGGATCGTCGGAAAGGTTGTTTTTAAATGTTTTAAGACCTGAACCATGTGATCCGTTTTCATGATCAGGCTGTCGGCATCCTGTAAAAAGACGGTTTTTCCTCCAACGGCCAGCCAGTTGAATAGCATGGAAATACCCGGGTGAAAATAAAGTTCAGGTGCTTTTTTTAAGAACTGATCAAAAATTTTGGTCGTAATCAGCCCTTCTTTGCCCTGCTGCATTGATATTTTTTTTAACTGTAAATATATCTCATGCATGACATTGATATCCTGGATGATATCCTCAGGGCTTCGCAGTTCAAATTTTTCTGATTTATACATGGCACAGAAGGTGCAATGGTTCCAGGGACAGTTACGGGTCATCCGTAGCAAAAGGGAGGCACTGCCGCCTTCACTTGGCGGTCGATATATGCCGGTCTCAAACTCATAGTTTCTGCTCGAAGATTGTTGCATGGATTTTCTTATTTTATCTCTTCATAGACAGACAAAAGAAACAATGTTGCAAAGGGTTGAAGGAACAAAAAACCAATAAAGGATGATCCGCCAATGGCCGTCAGCGCGGAAAAAATAATAAAGACAATGATATGATCGGAAATATGAGATCTTGTGACCATGGAGATACTTTTTTTAATGGCATTCAAAAGTCCATATTGTTTATCCACCATTACCGGGATCATGTAGAGGCATGTGTAACCCATAATAATGGTGAACAAAATACCGGGTATAACAAACAGGGTAAATCCTATGATACTGATAATAAATACGATAAAGCCAAATATAAACAGTGGTAGAAATAACCGGAGCTGTGAAAAAACATCCTGGGCTCTGGGTTCCCGGTTGTGTTTTAATAATTGAAAAAGAGAATGGGTATATCCTGCAAATGCGACAGGCGCCAGGATACCGATTGAAACAATGCTGACAGCAGCGGCCACAAGCGTTAAAATAATCAGTGGTACAATGTTACTAATGCAATGTTTCCACGCTGTTTCAATATGATATTGCATATTCATCATTTTTTCCTTTGTCTTAAGCAAATAAATAATTTAATATAGTAGCCTAAAAAAAATGAGCCGGTCAATACAAAGAGATGAAATTTTCTTGACAAAATAAAATTTTGGCGCTTATTTTAGTGTAAATAAACAAAGTTAATTTTAATTGAACTCATGGAGGATGCAATGGAAATTAGAGTCACCCAGGCAAAGACGAACAGGACAAGGCCAAAAGATTCTGATCTGGGCTTTGGCCAGGTATTTACGGATCATATGTTTGTCATGGATTATTCAGAGGATATCGGGTGGCATGACCCACGAATAGAACCTTATGCTGATTTTTCAGTTTCCCCTGCCGCCATGGTTTTTCATTATGGCCAGGCAATTTTTGAGGGTTTAAAAGCGTATAAAACACCGGACAAGAAGATTTGCCTTTTCAGGGCCAGGGATAATTTTGAAAGGATGAACCGGTCTGCAAAAGGAATGTGCATCCCTCAGCTTGATATTGATTTTGTCATGGATGCCATGAAACAATTGATCAAACTGGAAGAAAAATGGATTCCTGAAACCCTTGGGACTTCTTTGTACATAAGACCCACAATTATTGCAACAGATCCGTTTTTAGGCGTTCGGGCGTCTTTTACCTACAAATTTTTCATTATACTTTCTTCTGTTGGTGCATACTATGCGGAAGGGTTGAACCCTGTGAAAATATGGGTTTCAAAGGACCATGTCAGGGCTGCCAAAGGCGGTGTGGGTGAATTTAAGACTGCCGGTAATTATGCAGCAAGTCTTATTGCATCCGAAAAAGCAAAAAAGGATGGGTATGCCCAGGTGTTGTGGCTTGATGCCATTGAAAGAAAGTATATAGAAGAAGTCGGCGCCATGAATATTTTCTTTCTCATGGATAATGAGTTAGTGACCCCCAATCTTACCGGGACTATCCTGCCCGGGATTACACGGTATTCAGTCATCAGCCTTGCAGAAAAATGGGGGATGAACATATCTGAGAGAAAAATCAGTATTGATGAAGTGTTTAAGGCCCATGAAGATGGAAAGCTCAAAGAGGTGTTCGGCTCTGGAACTGCTGCGGTTATTTCTCCTGTGGGTGAAATAAGATATGGGGATAATGTTATTTCCATAGGTGACGGGACTCCCGGTGAAACAGCAATGAAGTTTTATAATGCATTAACCGGTATACAATATGGAAAAGCCGAAGATAAAGAAAACTGGATTGAAATAATTGATTAATTGGAGATAAAATGGCTAAAAAGAAAGGGATCATACCAATTGGCAAGAGGATAAGGCGTGCCAGGCTGGATAAAAAAATCAGCCTGGACACAATGGCCAATGAAACAGGATTGTCAAAAGAATTTATCAAGAAAATTGAGTCAGGTGATCAAAGGCCATCGGTTGGAATACTTTTGCAAATTTCAAGAACCCTTCATATTGATTCAAGTTTTTTGCTGAAAGAGCAGGATGATGTCGCTGAAGAAAGATCCAGGGCCTATACCAGGCGGACGGATAACTATGCCTACACCCCATTGACCCCAAGTGCTGAAAATAAACATCTGAAAGCCTTCAGGATCGTGGTTGGAGCCGAAAAAAGCCATGATGGCGTAGGGTTTCAGCATGAGGGAGAAGAGTTTGCCTATGTGCTTAAAGGCAGCGTAGAAGTCCAGGTCGGTGATCATATCAATAAATTGAAAAAAGGGGATTCACTTCACTTTAATTCCGGCATTAAACATGACTTGCGGAATACCGGTAAAACAGATGCAGAGCTTATTGTTGTAGTGTATGCACCATAGCGTTTCAGGGAAATAAAGGAGTCAATCATGTTATTCAAGCTTACCGATGAACAATTGATGATTCAGAATATGGTCCGGGAATTTTCCCGGAAAGTCATTGCTGCAACCGCATCAGAAAGGGATAAAACCAAGGAATTTCCAGCAGAAAATTTCAGACAGATGGGAGAACTTGGATTAATGGGGATGATGATTCCTGAAGAATATGGTGGTGAGTCAGCAGATACGATTTCCTATGTCCTGGCATTATCTGAAATTGCCTATTCATGTGCGTCAACATCTGTTGTCATGTCGGTTCAAAATTCAATTGTGTGTGAAAGTCTTTATAAATTTGGGACAGAAGAGCAAAAACAAGAGTTTCTGATTCCGCTTGCTTCCGGAGAAATCATTGGTGCCTTTGGCCTGACAGAGCCTGATGCCGGATCTGACCCGGTCAGTCAGCAGACAACAGCTGTCAGGGATGGCGACCATTATATTCTAAATGGAACCAAGCGGTTTATTACATCCGGCAAACATTCAAAAGTTGTACTGGTAACTGTGAAAACAGATGAGAGTAAAGGGCATAAGGGGATCAGCTGTTTTATTATTCCCAAGGGAACACCAGGGTTAATTGTCGGTCATATGGAAGATAAAATGGGGTTGAGGGCATCTGACACAACCGATATCATACTTGAAAACTGCAGGGTTTCAGCATCCAATATGATCGGCAAAGAAGGCGATGGTTTTAAAATTGCCATGTCAGGTCTGGACAGTGGCAGAATCGGCATTGCTGCCCAGTCATACGGTGTTGCAATGGCTGCTTTTGATGCTGCCGTAAAATACGCAAAAAAAAGAAAACAATTTGGCATGGCCATTTCAAAACACCAGGGCATACGGTTTCAGATTGCAGATATGGCCACCCAGATTGAAGCGGCCAAACAATTGATTTTTTCAGCGGCATCCATGAAAGACAGGGGAGAGTCCTATACAAAGGAAGCTTCCATTGCCAAGCTGTTCGCATCTGAAATGGTGAATGATATCGCGGCAAGAGCTATTCAAATGCATGGCGGATACGGGTTTACCAAAGATTATAATGTAGAAAGATTTTATCGGGATGCAAGGGTGTTCACTATTTATGAAGGCACTAGCGAGATTCAAAGGGTCGTCATTTCAAATCAGATTCTTAAAGATAAGAGAAAGCCTTGATAACATCGGGAAAAAGCAGCCGTTTGGGAAAACCCTGGAAATGGCTGCTTTTGACAGTTTAAAAAGAAGTTACAGGCTTAATAATCGTCTTTAAAAATATCTGCTGCGGTTTTAACATCCTCGGGACAGAATACAAACAGGCATTTACCATCCGAATCAGATACAGACCCGTAAACATAATTAATATTAATTTTTTCCTGCCCCAGTTTTTTAGTAATTTTTGCAAATTCACCGGGCTTGTTGGTAATGTCAATGGTCACCACTTCTTTTGAGTCAAACAGATAATCGTTCTTTTTTAAAAGCGCTATGGTGTCTTCCGGCTTGTCAACAATGAGCCTGGTCAGGGCAAATTCAGCAGAGTCTCTTCTCATGGAGCTGTAGCTTGCAGAGGACGCAAACCTTTTTAAAGATTTGCCCCTGGCCTCAAAAAGGTTCTGGACATAGGCAGATGCATCCTGGATGGTGATGGCATCAATATTAATATTGGCTCCGGCTAAAAGGTCGGTTAATTTTCCAAGCTCGCCAGGTACATTTTTAAGGAAAAGAGATATTTCTATTCTGATCATGCTGTCCCCCCTTGCAGTCTGTCTGGTTAACATTAACTGTTATTTGCTATATTCACGCCTTCATCAAACGCTTTCATGTTCAGCGGAATAATTTTAGCCTTGGCTGCAAACTCCTCTTTAACACAGTTTTTCAAAAGTTCCAGATCAACAAGTTTTGCTTTTGCAGCAAACGCGCTTAATGCAACAATGTTGGCGGCCCTGACACTGCCGGACTTTATGGCAATATCATTTGCCGGAACAATCAGTTCTGTAATATCATCTCTTTCACTCCTGGTGGAAATAAGAGAGCTGTTTATAAAAATAACACCGCCCGGTTTTACATCATTGGCAAATTTTTCAAGGGAAGGACGGTTCATTGCCACAAGATGGCTCGGGTTTTTAATGATGGGTGAGCCGATCCGTTTGTCACTGATAACAACGGTACAATAAGCTGTGCCACCTCTCATTTCAGGCCCGTACGAGGGTACCCAGGCTACAAAAAAATCCTGTTTCATTGCTGCATAGGCTAAAAGCTTTGCACTGAGCAAAATTCCCTGGCCGCCAAATCCTGCAAATTTTATTTCTGTTTGCATTGGTTTCTCCAAAAACAACTATAGTTGTAAAATTGTATAAGATTTATCAAATCCTACTCAGGTACCTTGTAATCTCCAAGTTCATAGTACGGCAGAAGAGTGTCCTGTGCCCATTTTAATGAATCAAGGGGTGTCAGACCCCAGTTGGTAGGGCAGGTGCTGACAACTTCCACAAAACTGAAACATTTGCCTTCTACCTGGTACTCGAAGGCTTTTTTAATGGCCTTTTTGGCTTTATTGACCTGTCCGGGTTTTAAAACCGCCTGTCTTGTAACATATCCGGGTGTTACAAGTTCTCCCAACAGGTTTGCCATTCTAATCGGCATTCCGGTCTGATCCGTATCCCGGCCGGTTGGGGCAGTGGTGGCCCGCTGACCCGGCATGGTGGTCGGTGCCATCTGGCCGCCTGTCATACCATAAATAGCGTTGTTAATAAAAATGGTTGTAAATTTTTCGCCTCTGTTGGCCGCATGAATGATTTCACCCATACCGATACTGGCAAGGTCACCATCTCCCTGGTAAGTAAAAACAATAAGGTCGGGTCTGACCCTTTTAATGCCCGTTGCCATTGCAGGTGCACGGCCGTGAGCTGCTTCCTGGAAGTCAAAATTAAAATAATTATATGCCAGCACAGCACATCCCACCGGGGCAATCCCCACTGTTCTTCCGGCGATACCTAACTCATCAATGGCCTCTGCTATGAGCCTGTGAACAATGCCATGGGTACAGCCGGGGCAATAATGTGTCATATTATCACTTAAGCTTTTGGGCGTTGAAAATGTTTTTCCCATTATATCTTTCTCCTAAATTTAGCGATTAGAGCAGTTCTTTAATAATTTCAATGATTTTTTCAGGTGTTGGGATATCTCCGCCGCATTCGCCGTAAAAGTTAATTTCTCTTTGGCCTTTAACACAGCGTTCAACATCTTCCACCATCTGTCCCATGCTCATCTCGATACTTATGACTGATTTGCAGCTCTCTTTTGTTGCTGCATTAAAGACTGCTTCTTCCGGAAAGGGAAACAAGGTTTTAGGTCTTAAAAGCCCAACTTCAATCCCTTCTTCCTTCATCATGTCAATGGCTGTTTTGCATACGCGGCTCATGGTGCCGTAACTGGTAATGAGGATCTTATAATCCACATCTGTATTATAACCTTCATACAGCACTTCTTCTTTTTTCATCTGTATATATTTGGCTTTAAGTGCCAGGTTGTTGTCATTGAGCTCTTTTGGGTCAAGAAAAAGAGATTTGACAAGATTTCTTTTGTCACTTTTTCTTGTGTCCATACCACTGGATGCCCAGTCATCCTTATTAGACGGTTCTGTCCTGAGGTCGTCGGGGAACTCTACAGGTTCCATCATCTGTCCGATCAGCCCGTCTCCTAAGATCATAACAGGCCCGCGGTATTTTTCCGCCAGGGTAAAGGCTTTCATAGTCATTTCAACAGCTTCCTGTACACCGTCCGGTGCAAGAACCAGAAGCCTGTAATCTCCATGACCGCCGCCTTTGGTCGCCTGAAAATAATCGCCCTGGGAGGGAAGGATGCCGCCAAGCCCCGGACCGCCTCTGACAATGTTGACAAACACTGCAGGGACCTGTGCTGCTGCAATATAGGAGATGGCTTCACCCATCAAACTGATACCGGGGCTTGAAGAGGTTGTAAATACTCTTTCACCGCAACCGGCCGCACCAAAGATCATGTAGCCAACCGCCACTTCACTTTCGCCCTGTAAAAAAACGCCGTCGACCTCAGGCATCCTTTTTACCAGGTATTCGGCAACCTCAGACTGGGGAGTGATGGGATATGCAAAATAATTTTTACATCCAGCCCGGATTGCAGCTTCGCCAATTGCTTCATTTCCTTTCATTAATACTTTAGCCATTCTTTTTATCCTTATTCATTAATCAGTGGTCACTTCTTCGGTTTCAACAATGTTGACGGCAACATCAGGGCACATGATACAGCACATGGTGCAGTGAATGCAATCATCGGGTCTTGCCTGGTATACGGGAAAATGTCCTTTTGCATTTACTTTGTCCGTGATTTCAAGGACATTTTTCGGACAGAAATTGATACACAGTCCGCATCCCTTGCATCGCTCAGAATCAATAATATGTTTGTACGCCATTTAAAATACTCCTTTTTTTGTCAAATATGTTTCCAGGGTGGATTCAGTTTTCTGTTTATTTCCAATATGGGACAGGTAAAACGATCCATCTCAAGTTGCGGTATTAAATGTGATACAGCCGTGATAAACTCAATTTTAAGTCCTGTTTCGTAAGATATATCTTTTAAAAGATCATACCCTTTATAAATATGTTCGGGTATTGTCTCATCAATGAGATTAGCATTGCTGACAAGTCCTGTTATTTTCATTTTTGAAGAGTGTTCAATTTCCTCTTTTATTTTGATACAGCCCTCAACGTTTTCAGTAAACGGCCTGAACGGGTTGATGACCTGTAGCATATGGACCTTTTTTTTGGACAGATGGTCTCCCAGAGCGGCAAGCACAGTCACTCCGGTATCATCTCCACCAACATCAAGAATGGTCAGTTCCGAGGGCTGCTGGATGATCCCGGCAACTGCCGGTGTGAGAATGGGAAGATCGGCATGCATATACTTTTTGTCCGGCAATACAACTTCAATTCCCATATCTTCAAGATAACCTCTTGCCTCACGGGTCCTGAAATAGGGATTGACAAGATCAAGATCAGCAATTTTTACATCAATGCCGTCTTGTTTTCTTGCTGCAGCAAGATTTATAGCTGTTTCGGTTTTGCCGCTGCCATAATTCCCGCAAATAATGACAATTCCTTTAAGGTTCATTATTTTCACAATTAGTTTGATTAAAATTAACTTTGTTTG
>JAHOYS010000172.1 GCA_019038815.1 Desulfobacterales bacterium
GGTGTTAAAGTATCAAATTTTTCACTGATTTTTATATGTTTTTCATTCAATGCCTTGTGCTGCAAAAACCTGAATTTGGGTGTGGAGGCCCAGCGGGTCGGCTCACGCTTAAAATCAGCTTTGGTCAAATTACTCTCAAGGGTGTCATATCTGACATTCTGCCGGGCATGGCAGACCCGGATGGCAGGTCTTACCATCACCGGCACCTGGAATTCTTCAGACAAATCAAAAGCCGCCTTGATCATCTCCCTTGCCTCTTCAGGGCTTCCCGGATCAAGTACAGGTACTTTGCCCAGGCGTGCCATAAGGCGTGAGTCCTGTTCGGTCTGGGATGAATGTGGCCCCGGATCATCACAGGAGATGATCACAAGCCCTCCGATGTTGCCGATATAGGCTGCAGACATAAATGAATCTGCTGCCACGTTCAGGCCCACCATTTTCATGCAGCAGCAGGCACGTTTGCCGGAAATAGCTGCAGCAAAGGCATTATCAAAGGCCACTTTTTCATTAATAGACCATTCAATACTGGTATTCAGGCCGGCAGCTTTGGAAAACCGGACCACCTCGGGAAGGATTTCACTGGACGGGGTCCCGGGGTATGAGGTCATGATCTGGCAGCCCGCCTCTAAAATTCCAAGGGCCATGGCACCGTTTCCTAATAAAAACTCTTCTTTCATTGTTGAATCCTTAAAATTTGATTAATGGAAGTTTTTTAAACAGTCAAAGATCTTATCTGCCCACAATGGTTCTTCCGATGATCATTTTTTCAATTTCTTTTGCTCCTTCATAGATTTCAAGGACTTTTGCAGCCCTGTAAAAACGTTCAATATCGTAATCATCAAAATATCCGTATCCGCCGTGGAGCTGAAGGGCCTCGTCAACCACTTCAACGGCGATGCGGGCGGCATACATTTTTGCCATGGCAGTAACATTCGTATCGGGCGTGCCGTTATCAAGCAGCCATGCAGCTTTGTACATTACGTTTCTGGCAAGCTCTATTTTTACTGCCATATCAGCAATTTTAAACTGGACACCCTGAAAACTGCCAATGGGTTTTCCAAATTGTTTTCGCTCCCTGACATGCTTGACAGCCATATCTAAAGCTCCTTGGGCAAGTCCGACCCCATGAGCACTGACATAAGCGCGGCTTCTGTCAAAAAAGGCCATGAGCTGATGAAATCCCTGGCCGCGTTTTCCAAGAAGATTTTCTTCGGGCACACGGACATTGGTAAGATATATGGCAGCCGTGTCAGAACAGCGCAGCCCCATTTTACCATGCATGGGCTCGGCCTTGTAACCTTGTCTGTCTGTCTCAACAATAAATATACTGTGTCGCCTGGATCTGGCAGCATCGGGATCAGTTAAGGCAAAAATCAGCATGAAAGTTCCCTTTGTTCCATTTCCAATCATGACTTTTGATCCGTTAATGACCCATTCATTGCCTTCTTTTACAGCAGTTGTGGAGGCTGCCAGTGTATCAGAGCCTGCATCAGGTTCTGTGATGGCAAATCCCATCACGGCGTCTCCGGTGAAAATTGGCCCAAGAAATTTTTTGCCTTGTTCATCAGTTCCGAAAAGCAGGAATTCTTCTGCACCAAATGTTAAAGAGCAAAGCTGCTGACCTATTCCAGGATCAATTTTCCAGAACTCTTCCATTACCATGGCCTGCTCAAAATATCCCAGTCCCGGGCCTCCGAATTTTTCAGGAATAAAAAGCCCGACAAGATCAAGTTCCCTTGCTTTTTTTACAATATCTTCCGGATAGGTTTCATTTAAATCAAACTCACGGCCAACGGGTGCCATTTCACCAAGGGCAAATTCTCTCGCCGCTTTTTGAATATATTGCTGTTCTTTTGTCAGTAAAAAATCCATTTATCAGTCTCCTGTTTTTTTTGGCTCCCTGAATTAAAGTGGTATATTCCCGTGTTTTCTAAAAGGCTCCGGCCGTTTTTTGTTTTTCAGCATCCTAAGACCCTGTATGATCTGGGTCCGGGTTTCAGAAGGTTCGATAATCCGGTCAACCAGCATATTGGAAGCGGCATGAAACGGATTTGAATACTTATAATCATATTCTTTAATTTTCTGGGCCTTAAAGCCTTCCGGATCATCGGCAGCCATGATTTCTTTTCTGTATATGATATTGATGGCAGCTGCAGTATCCAGGACTACGAGCTGGGCCACCGGCCAGGCCATCATCAGATCTACCCCCATCCCGGCGCAGCACATGGCCATGACAGCCCCGCCGTATTCTTTTCTCAACGCCAGTGTGATCTTGGGTACTGTAGCTTCTGCGTAGGCATACAGCATTTTTGCACCATGACGGATTATCCCTGCATGTTCCTGGTCAACCCCGGGGAAATATCCGGGTACATCCACTAAATTTACCAGAGGGATATTAAAGCAGTCGCAGAACCGTATAAACCGTGCTGCCTTGTCTGAAGAATTATAATCCAGGCATCCGGCTTTAACAGAGGGCTGGTTGCCAACGATTCCAACGGTATTTCCGTCAAGGCGTGCAAGGCCTGTAATAATACTGGGAGCAAATTCAGGCAGGATTTCTAAAAATTCATGATTGTCGGTAATTTCAGTAATTACCTCGTGCATGTCATAGGCTCTTTTAAACTCGGCCGGGACAATATCGGTCAGATTGTTATTTTTTCTTTTTGGATCATCATCGCAGGGGATTGAAGGTGGGGCTTCGTCATGATTGGATGGCAGAAAGCTTAATAGATATCGAATCAGCTCAATACTTTTTGTATCATCTTTGGTGACAAAGTGGGCCTGCCCGGTGGTGCGGCTGTGAACACCAGAACCGCCAAGTTCTTCCAGGCTCACGGTCTCTCCTGTCACATCCTGAATGACTTTTGGACCGGTGATGACCATTTGACTTTGTTTTTCCACCATAATGATAAAATCCGTTAATGCCGGTGAATAAACCGACACGCCGGCGCAGGGCCCCATGATGCACGAAATTTGCGGGATAACCCCGGATGCAGCCGTATTCCGAAAAAACATACCGGCTACTCCTTTGGAGGCAAAAAAACCTTCATGAAGCCTTCCTCCGCCGGAATCATTCAGGCCGATCAAAGGGGCTTTGACTTTCAGGGCCTCATCCATGATCCTGCAGATTTTCCGGCCATGGATAGTTCCGACTGATCCGCCCAGAACCGTTGCATCCTGGGCATATGCAAAAACGGTCCGGCCGTCAACAGAGCCAAACCCTGTGACCACACCATCGCCGGGAACTTTTCTTTTCTCCATGCCAAAATCCACGCACTGGCTTTCGGCCAGGTCATTTAACTCCACAAAGCTGCCCTTGTCAAACAACAGGTCAAGCCGTTCTCTCGGAGTCAGTTTTCCTTTTGAACGCTGGCGTTCTCTTGCTTTTTCACCGCCCCCCATAAATGCTCTGTGCTGAAGGCTCTTTAATCTTTCAAGTTCTTCCCGGTGTGTTTTTGCAGTCATGATCGATCCTTAATTTTAAGTTATATATGCTTTAATAAGGTCATGAACTATTGAATTTTATTGTATCTCCATGACAAATTACTCATAATTGTATACTGTATACAATTATTTAATGTCAAGCACTATTTTCTTGAAAATCCTTCTGTTGATTCTGGGATTGTCTGGAATTATATTGTCTGGAATTATATTTGCAAAGTATCATAATTTATTGTACTGTTACTTTAATTAAAACTACCGGAATACCGATAGCATTCCGGTAGTTTTACGGTTTGGGGAATGTGTGGGATATGACAGGTATTCTGCTCTGAGAATCAATTCATTTTGAGATTAAAAAAATATATGACAAAAAAACCCACATATGCAGAATTAGAAAAAAGAATTCAGGGATTTGAAAAGGCAGCCTCTAATCAAAAACAAACACAGGAGGCACTAAGAGAGAGTGAAGAGCGATTTAAGACACTTTCTAATCTCACTTTTGAGGGAATATTGATTCATAATAATGGTGTGGTCATGGATTTGAATGACACAGTCACCAGAATGCTTGGGTATGCCAGAGAAGAACTGACCGGCAAAAATATAATTCAATTATGCGTTCTCCCGGAATATCATGCTGTCATTCAGGAAAATATTGTTAAAAGTTTAATAAAACCCTATGAGGTGATGGTAAGAAGAAAAGATGCAACTGTATTTCCTGTAGAAATTGAAGCCAGAGATATAAAAGATAAAAATAAAAAATTTCGGGTAACAGCAATAAGAGACATTACCGA
Organism: Desulfobacterales bacterium; assembly: GCA_019038815.1. GTDB lineage: Bacteria > Desulfobacterota > Desulfobacteria > Desulfobacterales > Desulfobacteraceae > Desulfobacula. Next base: position 4,233 of record JAHOYS010000172.1, read on the forward strand.
ACGGAAGCAGGCTGAAGATGCATTGAAAAAAAACGAACAGGAACTTAGAAGTATATTCCGGGCTGCACCTACGGGTATTGGCGTTGTTTGTGACAGGGCACTTCAGCAGGTGAATGATCGTTTCTGTGAAATCACGGGATACTCACAAAATGAGTTGATAGGACAAAGTGCAAGAATGCTTTATCTCAGTGATGAAGATTTTGAATATGTCGGCAAAGAGAAATATCAGCAGATAGCGAAAAAAGGAACTGGAACAGTAGAAACAAGATTTAAATGCAAAAACGGGAAAATAATTAATGTATTGTTAAGTTCCACTCCAATCGATCTGGATGATTTATCAAAAGGGGTTACTTTTACGGCATTGGACATTACTTCTCTCAAGGAAAAAGAGTTAGAATTATTAGATAGTGAAGAAAAATACCGTTCCATTATGGACTCTATGGATGATGCGGCATACATTTGCTCTTCAAAATATTTAATAGAGTACATGAACTCTGCCATGGTGGAAAGAACAGGTAGTGATGCTACAGGCGAACTGTGTTACAAAGTGATTCATGGTCTTGATAAAAAATGTCCCTGGTGTTTACATGAAAAAGTAATGCGTGGGGAAACCATAAAAAAGGAAATTATCAGCCCGAAAGATGGTAACCCTTATTATATTTCAAGCTCCCCCGTATACCACACTGACGGCTCAATGTCGGAGTTGGCTGTTTTTCGTGACATCAGTGAAATAAAGAAAATGGAATCTCGTATTCAACAATCTCAAAAAATGGAATCCATCGGCACCCTTGCCGGCGGCATTGCTCATGATTTTAATAATATTCTTTTCCCCATTGTGGGACATACGGAAATGCTGTTAGAGGATATCCCTGGCAACAGCCCATTTAGAACCAGCCTTAACCAGATCTATACCAGTGCCATGAGAGCCAGCGAATTAGTAAAACAGATCCTTACATTTTCCCGCCAGGAGAGCGGTGAAATGAAACTGATGAAGATGCAGCCTGTTATTAAGGAAGCGTTAAAGCTGATCAGGTCAACAATCCCTGCAACGATCGAAATCAAACAGAATATCAATGCTGATTGTGGCGTGATTAAAGCTGACCCGATCCATATTCATCAGATAATAATGAATCTGACAACTAATGCTTATCATGCTATGGAGGATACCGGAGGGGAACTGACAGTCAGCTTGAAAAAAATAAAACTCGGAACCTATGATCTGATTAATCCGAATATGAAATCCGGTGCTTATGCTTGTCTGTCTGTATCTGATACAGGGGCAGGCATGGATAAAATTTTAACAGATAAAATCTTTGACCCGTTTTTTACCACCAAGGAAAATGGTAAAGGCACAGGAATGGGTCTTTCAGTTGTACATGGCATTGTTATAAACATGAATGGAGGTATCCAGGTATATAGTGAGCCTGGAAAAGGAACTGTATTCCATGTATATCTGCCGGTGGAAAAGAGTGTTTTTGAAAAACAGGCAATCCATTCAAAAACAGAAATTCAGGGTGGAACTGAACAGATACTTCTTGTAGACGATGAAGAAGCAATACTTTCTATGGAAAAACGGATGCTGGAGCGTTTAGGGTATCAGGTTACTTCACGTAGCAGCAGCATTGAAGCCCTTGAAGTTTTTCGGGCAGATCCCGATAAATTTGGTATGGTCATCACTGATCTGGCTATGCCGAACATGCCTGGAAACAAACTTGCAGTTGAATTGACCGGAATACGCCCTGATATTCCCATATTGCTTTGTACGGGATTCAGTGAAACCATGTCGGAAGAAAAGATGGTTTCTTTGGGCATTAATGGTGTTCTATTAAAGCCGATTGTGATGAAGGATCTTTCCCGTAAGATACGGGAAGTGCTGGATTGAGATGAAACAATTCTATATTGTCAGTATGTGCTCTGGGCTGTATTCAAGGCATTAAGTTTTTTTTCTATTAACCCCTTCAATTGAAAAAATTCATCTTTTCCAAGTTCATTACAGTCTTCAATCAAGTCATATAATTCATGAAACCTGAATTCATTAATTTTCTTGATATCAGTCCAACGTCTTTTCATATTGATCCGTCTGTCCTCAAAAGGTATTTTCATACATATCTCCCTTTTCCTATTTCATCCATAATCGTAAGATTTCGCTTCAGTGATTCTTTTGCCAAATGGTCAAAAAATATTTTTATATATTTTTTGATTGACCGGACGATTTTTCTCATTTTATGCCTCCTTGTCTTTTTAAAACTTTTGTCATTTAAAACAGACTCATAAGATGAAAATATCAGAAAAAGCCAACGACTCCCTAAAAAAGAAAATAGGATTTGACAATAATAATTAGAATTAAGAGCAATTTTTATGCCTGGTTTTGGCAGGGCCATGAAATCTGTCTGAAAACACAGATGTTTAAAGGGAATTTTTTTTAAAAATAGAATATTGTGTATTGTGCCTGGCACAGATTGGGCTGTACAGGTTGTGTCAACGCAGAGTTTATCAGGCATGCCTTAAATCGGTCAGAAAGATGATACTGCCGTTATTGAACAGAATAGCGTTTAAGTCTTCGGTATAGAGTCCGTCTGCTTATTCCAAGCAGCTTTGCAGCTTTTGTTTTGTTCCATTTGGCTTTGTTAAGTACTTGTATAATCTCATCTTTATTATTCAGATTGTTTGATATAGGCTCAAACATTTTTTTAATAGTTAAATTGAAATCTTGAGGTAAATTTTCTGGTGTAATAACAAAATTTTTACAGGTCACGGCCGCATGTTCCATTATATTTTTAAGCTCCCTGATATTACCGGGCCAATCGTAGGACTTGAGCATTTTATATGTATTTTCTGAAACTTGGCTAATGCTCTTTGACATTTCTTTGTTGAATTCAGAAAGAAAATGACTGATCAATAAAGAGATGTCTTCTTTGTGCGCTCTTAAAGGTGGTATTTTGATTTCCATGACCTTGAGACGATAATACAGGTCTTGGCGAAAAGTTTTATCTTTAACTTTTTTGACCAGGTCCTTATTGGTAGAAGCAATGACCCTGGCATTCATTTGAATAATTTTTGTATCTCCCAGCTGTTCAAATTCCCGCTCTTGCAAAACACGAAGCAGGCGCTTTTGAAAATGAAGTGTTATGTCACCGATTTCATCCAGAAGTATGGACCCTTTGCCAGCCTTTTGAAATCTTCCGATTCTATTTTTTTCAGCACCGGTGAATGCACCTTTTACATGCCCGAATAATTCGCTTTCCAAAAGATTTTCAGAAAGGGCTGAACAATTAACCCTTACAAACGGGAGATCTTTTCGTTGCCCTGAATAGTGAAGGGCCTGTGCCACCAGTTCTTTTCCAGTACCACTCTCACCGGTAATCAATACATTTGCATTGACATCGGCAAGGTCTTCAATGATTTCATATATTTTTTGCATTTGGTCACTTTTGCCGATTAAATTTTGAAAACGGTGTTTGCCCCTGGATTCAATTTCAATCTTTGGCAACAATTTTTTATTAAAAGTTTTTAATTTTCCGGCCTGCTCATCGATCTCACTTTCATCATCAGTGTTAACGGCTGGTTCGATAATGTACTCTGTAATTTCTGAAGAAAGAAAAACATTATCTGAAATAACGGTTCGGATGGCCGCTAAAAGCTCGTCAAAAAAATTGGTTTTAAGTATATACCCACGGGCACCGGCTTTAATCATTGATAAAACAAATTGTTTTTCAGAGTGCATAGATAACGCAATGATTTTAATATCCGGATTTATTTTAAGAATTTGTTTGGTTGCTTCAATTCCGTTCAATTCGGGCATTGAAACATCCATAATGATAATATCAGGCATACATTCATGCACTAATTCAATCGCTCTTTGCCCGGTGTTGGCTTCAGCAACAACCGAGATATCTTTTTCCTGTGAAAGAGACTGCTTAAGCCCATGCCTGATGATATTGTGATCATCCGCTATCATTATAGATATTGTATTTGAGTGAGCCATAATCCTTTTCCTTTTTTAAGAAAAATATGCGAGTTAGGTGATTATTTTTGTGCCTTTCGTCTTTTTTGAAAATATTTTTATATCGCTATTTAGGCCTCTTTTCGCCTGTAAATAGTGAAAAGATCAAAACTTTGGGATTTTTCAAGCGATATTTGTAAATAAACTTCTATATCATATATTTTTAAGGACGACAAAAAAATAATTTTTTTGTGTCGATATGTTTAACAATATTCATCGCCGGTTTCTTTATGAATCGATCTTTATATCGTAGAGACAGGGCTTTGAAATATTAAAGTGTACT
>JAHOYS010000356.1 GCA_019038815.1 Desulfobacterales bacterium
ACTGAAAAAAGGTATGGGAAATGGCTGAAATTGATGCTTTTTTTAAGCTGATGCATGAGCAGGGCGCTTCCGACCTCCACCTGTCATCAGGCCAGCAGCCTGCATTAAGGCTTCATGGTGATATTGAACGTATAAAATATGAGACTCTGACCAGCGATAAACTACGGAGACTTTTATATGAAATAACCTCCCAGGAGAAGATCAAGGTTTTTGAAGAGACCGGGGATGTGGATTTCGGTTATGAAATTCCCGGGCTTGCCAGATACAGGGCAAATTATTTTATGCAGGAAAACGGTATCTCAGCAGTTTTCCGTGAGATCCCGGCCGAAATAATGACGGCAGAACAGCTTGGGCTTCCTCCGGTCATTTCAAAACTGGCTGATCTTCCAAGAGGCCTTGTCCTGGTCACAGGGCCGACCGGGTCCGGTAAATCAACCACCCTGGCAGCCATTATTGATCAGGCCAATAGAACACGAAAAGACCATATTATCACGGTAGAAGATCCTATCGAGTTTGTGCACAGAAGCCAGAGTGCCATTGTGAGCCATAGAGAAGTGGGATTACATACACAGACTTTTTCATCGGCACTAAGGGGTGCTTTGCGCGAAGACCCTGACATTATTCTTGTGGGTGAGTTAAGGGATCTTGAAACCATTTCCCTTGCCATAGAAGCCGCTTCCACAGGCCATCTGGTGTTTGGTACCCTGCATACTTCCAGTGCAGCCAAAACCGTTGACAGGATTATTGAAGTATTCCCCTCCACTGAACAGGCCCAGATAAGGTCTACATTGTCTGATGGTATTCGGGCTGTTGTAGCCCAGACACTGTTTAAACGGGTGGATAAGAAAGGCAGATGCGTGGCTTTGGAAATTCTTGTGGCAACCCCGGCTGTGCGGAATCTTATCCGGGAAGCCAAAACGCATCAGATTCCATCCATGATTCAGACAGGAAAACAATACGGGATGCAATTGCTGGATGATGCTATTATGCAGTTGTATAAAAAAGGATGGATCAGCCCGGATGAGGCATATGGCAAGGCAAATAACAAGTCCTTGTTCAGGCCGTTTTTAAAGAAACCGCCGGCTGATTTTACAGAAGCTTAAAGATTTATTTCAATTAAAAGCAAGAGGAAGGCAGCATGAAAAAACAGCAGATTGATCATATTCTTTCCAAAATGCTGGATTCCCATGACAATGTTTCAGACTTGAACTTTACACCGGACAAACCGCTGCAGGTTGAAAGTTCCGGCGAGCTGGTTGCGGTGAATATAGATCCGGACTTTAAAGTGTTGACTCCGTTTCAAACTGAAATATTTGCATTGAATTTGATTAATAATAATCGGAAATTAACAGAGACGCTGATTCGAGAGGGATCTTGCGATCTTTCCTATCAACTGGGGGATAAAGCACGATTCAGGGTGAATATATTTTCAAGATCAGGCAAGTATTCCATTGTTCTAAGAAAACTTGAGACAAAAATTCCCACCATTGAGGAGCTGAATCTGCCCCGTGCATTCCATACAATGGCAGAAGAGAGAAATGGTATTGTTTTTGTTACCGGGGCTACAGGTTCTGGAAAGTCAACATCCCTTGCAGCGCTGTTGGATAAAATCAATAAAACAAAATCTGTTCACGTGATTACCCTTGAAGACCCGATTGAATATCAGCACTCCCAGAAAAAATCCACTTTTAATCAGCGGGAACTGGGAGCTGATTTTGATACCTTTGCAAATGGTTTGAGGGCTGCCCTGCGACAGGCTCCAAAAGTAATACTGGTAGGTGAAATGCGTGACAGGGAGACAGTGGAAATCGGTCTTTCTGCGGCTGAAACAGGTCACCTTGTTCTGTCAACATTGCATACCGTAGATGCCGGTCAAACCATTAATCGTGTTTTGGGCATGTTTTCCACTGAAGAAGAAAAACAGATCAGAATCCGTCTGGCAGATACAATCAGATGGGTTGTGTCCCAGAGGCTGCTGCCAAAAATCGGCGGCGGAAGGGTGGCTGCCTTTGAAATTATGGGCACGAACCTGAGAGTGAAAGACTCTATTCTCAATGGAGAATCCGAGGGCAAGACATTTAATGATATCATTACCACGGGCAAGGCCCAGGACATGGTTTCTTTTGATGAATATATCATTTCTCTTTATGAAGAGGGCAATATCAGTGAGGATATTGCATCATCCTATGCATCAAGGAAGGATATTGTGGGTCGAGGCCTTGATTCGATAAAAAGTTCCCGTGGCGAAACCACAACAAATATTGATTCATTGGAAATTGATCGTGGATATAAAGGAAGGTAAGTTATGAATGCCCTTGTATGTATTGATGGCGATGATTTGAAAAAAAAGGTGTATTCAATTATTAAGCAGATGGGATTGAAGGTAGAGGCTGTAACAAACACCAAAGCCGCATTGAAAAAACTTGAATACCATATTTATCATCTGGTGATTATTGATGATGCTTTTGATCAGAATAAGGGGCTTTCAGGCATTCTTGACAGGATGAACACCATTGATATGTCTTTAAGGCGCAGGATCTGCCTTGTCTGGGTCAGCAATAAATTCAATACCAGTGATAACATGGCTGCCCTGCATTCCAGTGTGAACCATATCATTCACCAGGATGATATTATTAATCTGAAAACATTTTTATCCAGGGCTTTAGTGGAGCATAAAAATTTTTACACGGTCTATAATGACTCCTTGAAACAGGCCGGGAAAGCGTAAAGGAACGGTGTGCATAAGAATTTTTTATGATCCAGCAATGGTATGAACCTTTAAATTTTTCTGAATGGCTGAGAAGAGCCTTTTCTTTTCTAAATATCGCAGTCTTTATCATTACGGCCATTTTTATTTTTTCTGAATTCAGGTTTAACTGGTTTGAAAATCTTGTCGGCTCTTATCTTGCCTCCACAAATGAGTTTCGTCCTGAAACAGGAGCTATCTGGGAGACGGGAAAACAAACCTCCAATGCCCATGAGTACCTTAATAAAATTATCAGTAAAAAAGAAGATACCCGGCAAAATGTTTATCAGGCATCCACTTTTTCCGGTCTTGCTTCAGGTATTTTGCCCGGGGAGTGGGTCACATTGGAGAAACAGCAGTTTAAAACACTTTACCTGACCCTTGAAGAATCAACAGCTTTAAAGATTATCGAACCGGCTCAACTGGTATGGTTGTTGAACGGCAGCACGCTTGACAGGATATTTTGTGAAGGTATCACAGGGGGGATCAAGATTTATTTTATTGATTCTGAAAACAGAGTGATCAAACAGATTGATCTTAGAAAAGAAGATATCCTTGAGATTGAAAACGGTGACAAGCCGGTGCCGGGAGAACTTGCGGATATGGATGGATTTTCAGGACGTATATATCCGGCCCCGGTTTTTTTTGATACTCTGTTTAAACTGCCTGCTGATATTATCCCCGACCTGATAGTGAATCCTGAAATTTTACTGAAACAGGATGGAAAGATTATTAATATTGGTATCTGGAATGAAGCAGAAAACGGTTATATTAAACTCGGGTTTGAATTTGAAAAGACAGGAGGGGGCAAGCAGGTTGTTTTTATAAAAGGTCGCGAATGGGCTGTATGGCAGCTGAGCCTGAACCTTAGAGGAGATGGAAATTGAATCTGATGTTAAGATTCATAAAGCTTATCCGGTTCTGCCTTTTTTCCGGTTTAATTCTTGTTTCACTCGGATGCCTTTGCGGAATGTTTCTTGTATTTTTTGTGGCAAAAGATCTTCCAAAGCTTCCCTCTCCTTTAAGCCGGATCATTGAAAGGCCTCAATCCCAGATTTTTGCCGCAAACGGGCAGGTGCTGATTACTCTTGGAGAGAGAAAAACCATTCCTTTGAACATGGTTTCCCAGGATTTTATCAATGCAATTCTTGCAACAGAAGATCACAGGTTTTTTGAGCACCATGGGGTCAATAAGCTTCGAACCTTAAAAGCGCTTTATATTACGCTTTTTAAATCAGGCAGGGTCCAGGGGGCATCCACCATTACCCAGCAGCTTGCAAAAAATCTGTTTTTCAGTTTTGAAAAAACATATAAACGTAAATTCAAAGAACTGCTTGTAGCATTACAGATTGAGACTTCCAATACAAAACAAGAAATTTTACATGCCTATATCAATCAGATTTATTTTGGCGCAGGCGCCCAGGGTATTGAAAAAGCTTCAAGAGTATTTTTCGGTAAACCTGCTCTGGATTTAAATCTGGCGGAGGCATCACTTCTTGCGGGGCTGCCCAAATCTCCTACAAATTATAATCCATACAGGTACTATGACCGGGCGTTAAAAAGGCGTGAGGTTGTTATAAAAAGAATGGCACAGGTCGGGTTTATATCTGATCTTGAAGCTCAGCAGGTCCTGTTGAGCAAACCTGAACTTCATCATGAACAATCCGATTCAAGAACAGGAAGTTATTTTTTAGATGCGCTGATAAACGAACTGATCCGAAAATATGGAGAAGATGTTGTTTATCATGGCGGCATCAAGGTGTTTGCCACTATTGATACAAGACTGCAAACTTATGCCAGGCAGTCTTTAAAAAAAGGTCTTGGAAGGCTTGACACCATGATGGGTATTAAAGATGAAAATGCAGATTATCCCCAGGGGGCGCTTGTGGCCATTGATACAGGGTCCGGGGCTGTAAAAGCCATGGTCGGGGGCCGCGATTATTATAAAAGTGAATTTAACAGAGCCATAAAAAGCCTTCGGCAGCCGGGAAGCGGTTTTAAGCCTTTCCTTTATTATACGGCATTTAAAAACTTAGGTTTTCATCCTGCGACCATCCTGACGGACAAACCTGTTATCATCCCGGTAAAAGGAGCAGCAGACTGGGAACCAAAAAATTTCAGTAAAATCTTTTCAGGTGATATGATCTTAAAAGAGGCACTTATCAACTCTGTTAATACGATTGCAGCACAGCTTGTAGAAAAAACCGGTCCAGAGGCGGTTAACAGAACTGCCAGAACCTGTGGCATTAAGAGCCCGTTGGAAGATGTATATTCTGTGGCTCTGGGAGCTTCAGGTGTGACACCCTTTGAAATGGCCTCGGCATATACGGTTTTTGCCAATCTTGGGGCCCTGCATGAACCCTTTCTTTTCTGGCGGGTGGAAGATGCATTCGGCAGGATTATTTTTGAGCACATTGTCCAGGAAAAAAGAGTGCTTGATCCCTCCACCACTTATCAGGTGGTGGATATGATGAAATCAGTCATTGAAACGGGGTCGGGACGATCCATTCGACAAATGGGGTTCAAGCGTGCTGCTGCCGGAAAAACCGGCACCACGGACAGCTATAATGATGCCTGGTTTACAGGGTTTACACCGACACTTAGCACTTCGGTCTGGACGGGTTTTGATAAAAAAAGAAAATTGATGGATCTCAACAGGGTTGGTCTTACAGGTGGTAAAATCGCTGCACCGATCTGGGCTGAGTTTATGATGAATGCCCTCAAATCAGAACCTGAAAGAGATTTCCCGATTCCTGATAATATCCGGTTTGAAAGTGTGGATACAACAACAGGGTGTAACCCGGAAGGGTGGAATGAGGCATCTGAAGTTTTGAAAGTCCCTTTAAAGCCTGAACAACATTTGTGTGCAAAAGAGGAACAATGATCTGGATTTTAAGAAATATCAGTGTACATCTGTGGCTCACAACTTTGTTTACCATACCGCTGACTTTTTATATTATGCCGGGGCTTACAAGGTTCTTTCCCGGGATCAGCCCTTTAACCACCGGGCTTGTGGCCATTACAGGCTTAGTTGTTGTGATCGGTTTTTTAATGGATATGACAGCTAAGAAAGCTGTGATGAATTTGATTAAAGAAGGACAGGCCTGGGAGAGGTCGGGGATTTTAAATAAGGCTGAGAAAAATTATATAAAAGCTTTAAGAATTTATGATACATTCCTTCTCTGGCCCTTTTCCGCAAAAAAAACAGCCCGGCAAATATCCGGGGCCGTTGCAAAATTTAAATTAAATACTTCCGTTAAAAATCAAAATTTTAAATTGGGCACCATGGTTTATCTGAAAATGAACCCGGAGGATGAGGATATTGCCCGACTGTGGCTTGAACAACTTCGGCAGTCAACTGTCGTGACATCATTTGAGCAGGAAGTATTGTCTGCCCTTGCTGAAAAACATTATGCCGGTAAATTTCTGTCTGGTTTAATGACTGATATCTTTCTCGGGCTGGAAAGAAAGGATTATATTGCAAAAAAACTTTATCAGCATGTACTTCAAGATCCTGTATTTAAAAAGAGGTATTCAGAAAGAATCGAGAATGCCATTGGTAAAACTGATAAAACCCTTCAACAGGAAGTATCCTTTCTGCTGCCTGAGAAAAAGTCCGGAAAGAAGATTGAGATTGGAAAAAAGATAGGGTCGATAAAAAATGAGGGTGTTTCTTATCTGAAAAACGCATGGGCGTTCATTGGATCTGTTGTAAGTTTTTTGATTTCATCTGCGGGCAGGGCAACCGCATATGTAAAAAAACATGAAAAGACACAATTTTATTTAAAGGCGGGTTTTCTTTCGATTGTTTCGATCTGGCTTGGATTTTTTATAATAAGTACCATGTCCCATATGTTTAAATCAAAAGCAGTTGAAAAACAGAAAGTTAAAATTCAAATTCAGATGCCCAAACCGTTTACAATCCAGGTGGCAGCATATTTAAATCAGCAGCATGCTGACAGGTATATTGATGTTTTAAAGAAAAAAGGAATTGATGCCATCGTCAAAAAGGTGGATGGTGGCGGAAAAACCTGGTTTGTAGTCCGGGTTTCCGAATTTGCCGACAAGAAAAGCGCGACGGCTTACGGCCAGAAACTAAAGCAGCAAAAGATTATTGATGATTTTTTTGTCAACAATAAATAAATTTAAATTATAAATTAATGACTTTATCGGCTAGCTGCATTGATGTTACTACATCAAGCATGTTGGTTGTTTCACCGATAACCTTATCATCCATTAATCCCAGGTGAGTCAGGCATGCCCCGCAGACAAGGATGTCTACGCCGGATTGTTCAAGCTCTTTGAGTTCTTCAAGAATCCTGGAATCTTTGATGGAAAATTTTACACCATGGTTTAAAAGCACGATACGCCACAGGTCATTGCCCAGTTCTTTCAAGGTTTTAACAAAATTGATCATCAGTTTTTGGCCAAGCTCATCATCTCCTTTTCCAATCTGCTGTGAAGAGAGGATGACTAAAATTTTTTGGCTGTCGGATTCCTTTTTTGTTTTAACAGGTCTGGAATCGGATTCCAGTTTTTTAGCATTTTCAGGATTTCGCCGGCCCGATACCGTGGAGGTGATGCCGTCTGAATCAACCGACACTTCAAATCCCTGGAAATTTAAGAACCGGGTTACATTTTCCACAGCTGCATCATTGTCAACCATGATATCAATTTCTGTAGCAGCTTCCTGTTCAAGAAATTCCTTTGTTTTCAGCACAGGTGCCGGGCATTCCAGTTTTCTGCAGTCAATTTTTTTTGTCATTATATGTTTCCTTTCTCTTTTTACCTGTTGATTTTAAGAAGCCTTTAATTCCATGTCAAATTGCTATATCCAATACAAATTCCAATTGTCATTGAAAATGCTGATAAAATATTTGAAAATTAAAAAGATTTGACAGTCAGGGCCTTATATGACCATACTTTTATTGAATTGATGCAAATAAAATTATTTTTAAAAAAAGGAGAAAAATATGATTATTATTTCAAATGTCACTTACCCCCCTGAAAGCACTAAGGAAATTGCAAAACGATACCTTAAGGCACCTGTCCTGCCGGAGTTTATAAATAAAAAAGGGCCTTATATCTCAGCTAGCAGAACCGATGGTATGAACTCTATCACCTATTATGAACTGGACAATAACAGACTTGCAGAAGGCTTACAGGCTGTCGCTGAAAGCCTGTCTATCTATTTTGGTGTGCCCGGATATAATTATGATCTCAAACCTTATTTCGAACTTGAAGAAGGGCTTAATATCCTTGGTTTGTAGTCCCTGGGTTTTTATAGAGCCTGATATTACAAAAACAAATTAAGGTTTGGTCTGGAAAGGACTTCAGGGTTTGTTTCAAAAATTAGATCAAGGTTGGTTCTGACATCATCCATGGTTTTGGCACGGACCAGTTTTTTTAAAATGTTATGCCCGAATTTGAAATTAGCGCAAAAATACGGAGAAAACTTTTTAAACAGCTTGACGCTGAAATGATCATCATAATGATCTGAAAGAATCTGTGTCATTCTCATGGCAGCAGTAAAAAAAATGTCATCTTTCGGAGAAAAGCCTTTTGTCCACTGAGCAAAAAGCCAGGGCCGTGCAACTGCCATCCTGCCCACAGACAGTCCCTGGCAGGATGTCTGCTCGATCATTTTGACACCATCTTCTGCCTGGAAAAGGTTTCCATTGCCAAAAACAGGGATGCCCACAGCCTGTCTGACAAGCTTTATGATATCCCATTGGGGAGGCCGGTTCCTCCTGTCAGG
>JAHOYS010000007.1 GCA_019038815.1 Desulfobacterales bacterium
AAAATGGAAACTGCCGTGGGAATGGCAATGGCGGTTATCTTTGTCCTTGTTATGGCCGGCACTATCACGTGGATGGTGGATACTTACCTGTTAAAGGCGCTTGATGTTGAGTACTTGCGCACGGTTTCCTTTATCCTGGTGATTGCGTCCCTGGTTCAGTTTGTGGAAATGTTTTTGAAAAAAAGTATCCCCGGGCTTTATGCCGGGCTGGGTATTTTTCTGCCACTCATCACCACCAATTGTGCAGTTATGGGTGTCTGCCTGATCAATATTAACGAAGAATATACCTTTGTTCAAGCAGTCGTCTCAGCCGTGTCATACGCTATCGGATTCGGGCTTGCTCTCATACTCTTTGCCAGCGTCAGGGAAAGAGTCAACCTGGGCAGAGTCCCAAAACCCTTGCAGGATACATCTATTGGTCTTGTAACTGCAGGTATTATTGCTTTGACATTTATGTCGTTTAAAGGAATGGTTTAAAAAAACAAAGAAGAAGTTCAAAACTAAGGTGATATTATGATCCCAGCTTTATTGTTTATGTTAGGCATTGGTGCGGTATGCGGTATTGTCCTGAGCCTTTCATCCAAAGTCTTTTATGTATATGAAGACCCGAGAATTGCACAGGTGGAAAACAACCTTGCCGCTGCAAACTGTGGTGGTTGTGGATACGCCGGGTGTTCCGGTGCGGCAGAAGCAGTTGTAAATGGCCTGGCCCCACCATCTGTATGTGTCATATCGAGCAAAGAAGGCATAGAAGAAGTAGCAAAAATTATGGGTGTGGATGCAGGCTCTGCTGAAAGCCCGTTATCCTATAATATGTGCGAAGGCGGAAATCGAGCCGAGGACAAATACCACTATATGGGAATTTCCTCCTGCAAAGCCTTGACTGCTATCTTTGGCGGTAAACGGGTTTGCGGTGTGGGATGTGTCGGCCTTGGCGATTGTGTAAAGGCCTGTCAATTTGATGCTCTTGTAATTGGCCCCAATGGCTATCCTGTCGTGGATGATGATAAATGTGTAGGCTGCGGTGCCTGCCAGCTGGCCTGTCCTAAAGATATTATTAAGGTAAATACTCTTTCCGAACAGCTCATGAAGTTCAATCAGGAGGATGATGCCCTGGCTCCATGTGCCCAGACCTGTCCTGCTGAAATCAATATTCCAAGATATATCAATCAGCTCAGGGAAGGCAAGTATAAAGAGGCTGTCCAGACCATCAGAATGAGAAACCCTTTACCCCTTGCCTGTGGCAGGGTCTGTCCCCATCCCTGTGAAGATGAGTGCAGAAGGGGGATTGAAGATGAGGCAGTTTCCATTAACCAGCTCAAACGCTTTGTAGCAGATTATGAGATGAATTCAGGTTCCAGGATCCCAATCAAATGCGCACCGGATACAGGCAAAAAAGTGGCTGTAATCGGTGGCGGGCCTGCCGGGCTTTCATGTGCGTTCTTTTTACGCAGGATCGGTCATCAGGTGGATATCTTTGAAGCCCTGCCCAAACTTGGCGGCATTATCAGATATGGAATCCCTGAATACAGGCTTCCTAAAAAGGTTCTGGACTGGGAAATCCAGGGAATTCTCGATCTTGGCATCAAGTCTTTTACCAATGTAAGATTTGGTACTGATTTCGGGCTTGGATCTCTCATGGCATCAGGCTATAGTGCTGTATTCTTAGGCGTTGGTGCATGGGAAGACTACTCTCTTGGGATAGATGGGGAAGATCTTGACGGCTGTTTTAAAGGAATTGATTTTCTCCAGAGAATTTCCAGTGGTGAAAAAGTAAAACTAGGAAAAACCGCCGCTGTAGTAGGGGGCGGAAATAGCGCAATTGACTGTGTAAGAACTCTTTTAAGGCTTGGTCTTGAAAAAGTATACATCGTTTACAGAAGAACCAGAAAAGAAATGCCTGCCAATGAAGTTGAGATTGTTGCATCTGAAGAAGAAGGTATTGAATTTGTTTTCCTGGCTGCCCCCACTCAAGTCATTGCCGATGACAACGGCAAAGTGGCTCAGCTTGAATACCTTAAAATGGAACTGGGTGAGCCTGATGCCAGCGGTAGACGCCGACCCGTACCCGTTGAAGGTTCCGAAACCCTTCTTGATGTGGAAATGGTGATCTCGGCCATTGGTCAATCTCCGGATGCCTCCTTTAAAGAACAAGATCCCCATAAAAGGATGACTGAGCTGGAACTGACAAGATGGAATACCATTGACAATGACCCGGCAATCCTGCAGGCTTCCATCCCCTATATCTTTACAGGAGGAGATTCTGCTACAGGACCTGCCCTTGTTGTTGACGCCATTGGCAGTGGAAGGCGTGCAGCAAGGTCCATTGACCTGTTCTTAAAAGGTGAACCCGTTGAACCGGTAAAAAATTCTTTACAGGACAAAAAAATCCCGGAATCCATTTTTTCAAAGGTGGATGGTATCAAAAAAGCACCAAGGGCTAAAATGCCGGAAATTCATGTTGACCAGAGGCTTGATTCCATGATTGAGGTTGACCTTGTTCTGCCGAAGGATGTCGCTCATAAAGAGGCTGAAAGATGCCTGAACTGCTGCAGGATCTGTTATGATCCAGATACGGATTTCCCAATTGCAAAAGCAAATTGACCTTAAAATAATAATTTAGACTATTATAACCGGTAAAGGGTATCACACATGATACCCTTTACCATTTTATGCTTCCTAAAATAATATGGTCAAAAGCAAATTAAGAATAATTATTGTTTCTATTTTCGTACTTTCTGCCTTCCTGATAAGTAGCGGGCTTTTCTTTTATCTTGAGTTAACATCCTTTATTAAAAACCCCGCAAATCCTGCTGCCATTGAAAAAAAATTTACCGTTAAGCCCGGTCAAAGCCTTGCTGTCGTTGCAAAAAACCTTGAAAAAGAATCCATAATATCAAATAAAACATATTTTAAGTTATTCACAAGATACAAAAAAGCCGGGGGGAAACTTCAGGCAGGAGAATATATTCTCTCTGCTTCTAAATCTCCGGAACAAATTCTTGAAATCATTTTACAAGGCAAAGTTAAATTATACAGGATAACCCTTCCGGAAGGATTGAATATAAAACAGGTTGCAGCTTTAGTTGAAAAAGCAAGTTCATGCGATATTACAAGGTTTGTAGATCTTTGCCATAACAAATCTTTTATCACCTCGTTAGGAATCAAATCAACAACCCTGGAAGGCTGGCTTTTCCCGGATACTTATTTTTTCCCAAAGCATACTTCCTGTGAGGATATCATTACCGCTATGGTTGCACATTTTAATAAAAATTTTACAGATACATGGAAAGCCCGGGCAAAAACTCTTGGCTTTTCTGTCCATGATATTGTGACCCTTGCATCCATTATTGAAAAAGAGACGGGCGATGCTTCTGAAAGGCCCATAATTTCTTCGGTTTTTCATAACCGCCTGAAGAAAAAAATGCGCCTGGAAAGTGATCCAACCGTCATATACGGTATAAAAAATTTTGACGGAAACATTAAAAGAAAACACCTTAAAATGGTAACACCTTATAATACCTATCAAATCAAAGGACTTCCCGCAGGTCCAATTGCAAACCCCGGAGCCCTGTCATTGCAGGCAGCATTGTATCCTGCTCAAACCGAATATTTATTTTTTGTTTCTAAAAAAGATACCACCCATAAATTTTCAAGAACCCTCCAAGAGCACAACCAGGCAGTCAGAAAGTACCAGCTCAGAAAAAAATAATCATTCAAAGCATTCAAATTGTTTTAAATAAACAATCACGGCACCGCTTTTAGATTTCTTTTTTTTATCCCATTCATACCAGATAACCAGATTCTGTTTTTTCATTTCTTTGCATACATCCTCAACAACATCAGGCAACACCGGTCCAAGATCTGAATGAAGCCCTTTGCCAACAATAATTCTTAAAGTAAAAAAACCCTGGTGTTTGCAGTTATTGATAAAAGACCTGGCTCTGACCTGGGCACCAATCGCGTTGTAACCATGCAGGTCCAGCTCAACTTCAACAGGCGGATACCGCTTTATTCTTTTTTTTACAGGCATGGGTGATGTTTTCTTTGCAGGTTTTACTTCTCTGTTTTTAAAAGATTCCTCCAGCAATTCAGAAAAAATTTCCTTGGACGGATTTTCCCTGAAATTGTGGTTATCAGATAAATCATCCAGCACCTGCACCCCGTGCCTGTTGATTTGATTTCTTTTTTTATCTGTCTTTATCTCATTTTTCTTTTCAAATGCTTTTAAAAAATCATGATCAGAATCAAAAACCGGCAGATCATTTTTTTTCTTTTTTTTAAAGTTTTTTTGCTTTTTCTTTTCTTTGTTTCCCATGGCATTAACCTATCGTATTGTCCCTTAAATTACAAGATTTTCATACTCTTGCGTTTGACAATACAGACCCTTCCTGCTATTGTTGAAATCATGATTATTGGGAATGTTGTAGAGTATATTGACCAGCAAAAAATTATTTGTGCGGTCATATTACAGGAGACAAAAGGCAAATTAAAATTACTGAATGAGAACAATCGGGAAGTTAATTTTTCTGAAAAACGATTGTCTCATATGTCACAGGTATGTCTTGACACTTCTGTTTCCAGGGTCTCCATCGTTACCCTATTAAAACAGCTGACACAAAACCGAAAAAACCTTTCCGAAACCATAAATATTAAAGAATTATGGGAAATTCTTCATGAAGAATCTGAAGATATTGATATCGAAACCATGACCCTTTTCTGTTTTGACCCTCCCTTAACTTCGGACCACGAAGCAGCGGTTATCCGGGCTTTTTTTTATGACAGGCTCTATTTTAAATTCAACAAAATAATTTTTACCCCTTACACGCCCGAACAGGTTAAAGCTAAAAAAAGACAGATCAAAGCGGCTGAGAAACGGGAAATCCTGATTCAAAAAGGCTCTGTTTGGATCAATGATGTCTTGAACAATAAAAACGGCAGCAACACTGTGGTTGAGCAAAATATTATTAATGTTTTAAAATCCTATTATCTGTTTGGCAATGATTCTGATTCCTGCGTGATTGCCAAAAATATTATCAAAAAATCACCTCTCAACTCACCTGAACAATTGTTTAATGTATTTGTAAAGGCTGAAATCTGGGATCAAAATGAGAATACCAGCCTTTTGGCCATGCAAATTCCAACTGACTTTTCTCAAGAGGTACTGGAACAGGAAAAAAAGCTGGCAGGCACCCAGACTAATTTTTTTGATGACCCGTTAAGAAAAGACCTGATAAATATCCCCTTGATCACCATTGACGGGCAATCCACACTTGATTTTGATGATGCTATAAGCCTTGAGAATACGGAAACCGGATACACGCTTGGAATACATATCATTGATGTTGATGCCTATATTAAATCCAATGACCCGATAGATATTGCAGCAAGAAATCGGGCAAGTTCCATTTATATGCCTGATGATAAACTGCCCATGATACCACCCAATCTTTCCGAGGATCTTTGCAGCCTGAAAGAAAATGAAATAAGACCGGGTATCAGCACCATCATTAAAATGGATCGGTTTTTTAAAATTATGGAATACGATATTGTCCCCAGTATCATAAAAGTCCATACGCAGATGAGCTATACCGAGGCTAATCTTTTAAATGGAAAGAATGACCCCATTACCACCCTTTATAAAATTGCGACACTATTACGGGAAAAAAGACTCAAGGCCGGTGCTATTCAAATTACACTGCCTGAAGTGAATGTATGGATCGAGGAAAATCAGGAAATCGGATATTTAAAAATTGACAGGGAAAACCCTGCGCGCATGCTGGTCTCTGAAATGATGATCTTTGCCAATTCCCTGATGGCCGAGTTTCTTGCAAAAAACGATATGCCTGCTGTTTTCAGATCCCAGACTCCACCTAAACAAAGGCTGTTCAACGGTGTTGAAACCTCTTTAACCTTGAATTTCATGCAAAGAAAGCAATTGAGCCGTGCAATGGTCGGAACAGACCCGGAAATCCATTCAGGCCTTGGTGTCAAAGCATATGCAACTGCTACGTCCCCCATCAGAAGATATCATGATCTTCTTACACAACGGCAGATAAAGGCCATTTTCGGATATCACAAAGCTTACTCCAAGGCTGAACTTGAAAATATTCTCCAGTCCATTTCACTGACCATTGCCAATACCGGCAGGGTACAGGCATCAAGAAAGCGATACTGGATTATCAAGTACCTGGAATCCATGCGGGGAAGCACCTATGAAGCCTTGGTTCTTGATTGTTACAGGGATCACTATAATGTGCTGATCAAAGAATTCATGTTTGAAGCAAAGCTTCCCCCAAGCGGTATCAAACTCAAGTACGGGGATATCATCCAGGTCACCATCCAGCATGCTGATGCAAGACGTGACCAGCTCTCTTTATTTGCATAAAAAAAGCAGAACAAAAAATCTCTGCCCTGCTTTTTTAAAATCCAATATAAATAAATTTAATGTTTAAAACTTCTTTGACCGGTGTAGACCATTGTGGCATCATTTTCATTACATGCTTCAATGGACTGGTAATCGTTCATAGACCCGCCGGGCTGAACCACGGCTTTAACTCCCTGACTCAGGCCCACATCAATACCGTCCCTGAAGGGGAAAAATGCATCAGAAACCATGGCAGATCCGATAAGACCGCCTTTGACTTCTTTAACATCATTTTCGATTTGCTCTCTCTTATCAGCATCCGCCAGATCGGCAAAAGAAATATCATATTTTTCAAAGCAGTATCTGTCTGCAAGTTTTCGGTATGCCTTATCTACAGCAATTTCTGCAACCCCTACCCTGTCCTGCTCACCGGTTCCGATCCCGACAGTGACATTGTCTTTCACATAAATCACTGAATTGGATGTAATACCCGATTCCACCAGCCATCCGAACAGCATGTCTTCATACTCCTGTTTTGCAGGTTCGCGGTTGACCGTATAGGTTTTCCCTTTGTACTCGGTAGAGGCTACCACCAGATCCTTTTCAGACAGGGTCTGGGGAACAAAGGACCATTGGGCAACCATACCACCGTCCATCAGACTTTTAAAATCAATCACCCGTTCACCGATAAAACTTTGAAGCTTATCAATATTATTAATCCGGATTACCCGTAAATTTTTCCTGGCGCCAAGGATGTCAATAACGCCTTCTTCAAATTCCGGTGCCACCACAACTTCTGCATACTGGCTGGCAATGGCCTGGGCCGTGGCCTTATCAACGGCTTTATTCAATGCAATACAGCCGCCAAAGGCTGCCACACGATCCGCCATATATGCCTTTTGATAGGCCTCTTCAAGGCTTTGCGCCCTTGCAGCCCCGCAAGGGTTGTTATGTTTAACAATCACGGCACATGGCGTATCAGTAAAATATCTTAAAATATTCAAGGCATTGTCCGCATCGGTAAGATTGGTTTTTCCCGGATGCTTGCCGGACTGCAGCAATTCAATATCAGACACCAGGTATTTGCCCGGAGTAATGGTCTGGGCATCGCCAAGGGCAAGGTTGCCGTTGACAAGCCGGTAAAGCGCTGCTTCCTGCCCTGGATTTTCACCATACCTTAATCCCTTGTTCACGTCGTCAATCACCCATGAAACCTTTTCATAAAAAAGGGTCTGTCTTTTATCCTTGTCAACAAAAGAGACTTCCATCTGCGGGGTAAAATGATCATCCATAATTGTTTTGTACATCGCTTTGAGATCTTTGGACATGGCTTATTCTCCTGATTTATAGCATGATTTAACGTCATCTATCGATTTTTCGGCAAGATAACCGGCAATGGTTCTGTCATAGACGGCTGTGTGCTCAAAGGCTTTCTGGGCAAGCCCGAACCTGTCCTCAAGGGATAAAGAGCCGTTATTGGCCTTAAGTTTTTCCAGAATCAAAGGATAGGTGGAAGGATCAACCACTGATGCCACCCGGATAAAGTTTTTGGCAGATGCCCTGATCATGGTCGGGCCGCCGATATCAATATTTCCTCTTGCATCCTCACAGGTTACCCCATCTTTAGCAATGGTTTCACTAAAAGGATAAAGGTTCACCACCACCATATCAACGGCAAGGGCATCGGTTCTTTTTAAATCCTCCTGATGGGCATTATTATAGGTTTCCGTCAACAGACCCAGATAAATTTTGAAATCAAGGGTCTTTACAAGCCCTCCCTGGGTTTCGGGCTGGCCGGTATATTCAGACACCTGTTTTAAGCAGGAATCTGCTCTTTCACCCAGGATCTGTTTGATTTTACCATATGTCCCACCGGTTGACAGAATCAAAATTTCCGGGTTCAACTCAACCAGTCCGGGAATAAAAGACTCCAGACCTGATTTGTCAGACACACTCATCAGAAGAGTTTTTATTTTCACCTGATCATCAATTTTTTCAACTACATTCTTACCCATGATCTTTCCTTAATTTTATTGTGAAAGGTTAATATTTTTTTCTTTTAATGACCTGATTAATAATATAATTAGCGCCTTAAAGTCAAGTTCCTATCCATGGATGG
>JAHOYS010000143.1 GCA_019038815.1 Desulfobacterales bacterium
ACATTTTGTGGTTGGGGGAAATTTATTCATCACGCAGATAATCAATTTTAATATAATAAGCTGATTTTAAATGATCTCCTGCCGGCACATCTGAATCTTTTTCAGTCTATTCGCGAGCATTGATAAAATAAGGTTTGCCCAATCGAAGGCTTGTGTTATATTAAGCTTTTATTATTTTAAGAAGAACAGGTGTGAGACTATGTGTTTAGCGGTTCCCTCTAAAATTATTGAAATCAACGATACTGTTGCCAAAGTGGATGTGGATGGTGTAATCCGGGAAACCAGCATCATGCTCATGGATGATGTAAAAATTGGGGATTATGTTATTGTCCATGCCGGCTTTGCCATCAATAAGATCGATGAAGAGGCAGCCCTTCAAACCCTGGAGGATATGCGCAATATCCTGGAAGCAGAAGCCTTACAGGCAAAGGGTTTAAATGACCATTTCTAAACATTTATGAAAATTTTGATAACAGCAAAAAGGCTGGAAATCAGCGGAGTGGTTCAAGGCGTTGGTTTCCGGCCTTTTTTATTTGGCCTGGCCAAAAAATATCATCTCAAAGGCGAGGTCTCCAATACTTCCGGCGGCGTGCTTGTCATTGTGGAAGGGCAGCCTGAGGATATTGAGGATTTTACCAATGATATTTATCATAAAAACCCTTTGCTTGCTTCTGTGACAAGTATTGAATCCTTTGACACAGAGCTTCAAGATTTTTCTTTATTTCAAATTGTGAAGAGCCGTGCCTCCAGTAGCCGGGCTACGTTAATTTCTCCTGATGTAAGTATTTGTCCGGACTGTTTGTCTGAAATGAAAGATCCTTTTGACAGCCGGTATGAATACCCGTTTATCAATTGTACAAATTGTGGTCCAAGGTATACCATTATTGAAGATATTCCCTATGACCGGCCTCAAACATCCATGAAGCATTTTAAGATGTGTGCGGACTGTCAAAGCGAGTACGATGATCCGTTAAACAGAAGATTTCATGCCCAGCCCAATGCATGTCCTGAATGCGGCCCGCAGGTTTTTTTAACAGACAATAAGGGTAAGAGGATTGATTCGGATTCAAATAATGCCGTAACCCTTGCAGCACAATATTTAAGCCGGGGCAGGATTATTGCGGTAAAGGGTCTTGGCGGATTCCATCTGGCCTGTGATGCATCCAGTCAGGATGCTGTCCAAAGCTTAAGACTAAGAAAAGTACGCCCTCATAAACCCTTTGCACTGATGGCTCAATCAGCTTCTGTCCTGTTTGATCATGTCCATGTCAGTGAAGAGGAAAGGAAACTCTTAGAGTCCTTTCACCGCCCCATTGTCCTGCTGAATAAGAAAAATATCAGGCAGGGCAATATCGAAGGACTTGCACCGGATGTGGCGCCTTTTAACAATTGTCTCGGGATTATGCTGCCCTATACGCCATTGCATTATTTATTGCTTGAAAAGGGACCTGATGTGCTTGTGATGACCAGCGGCAACCGATCAGGAGAGCCGCTTTCCATTGATAATAATGATGCTTTGGATGCGTTTTCCCATATTGCTGATTATTTTTTATTGCACAACAGAGACATCTATTTTCGGGCAGATGACTCCATTGCCAGGATCCAGGCAGGTGAACCAAGATTTATAAGGCGCTCAAGAGGATATGCTCCTTTGCCAGTATCTTTAAACAAAAAAATGCCAAAGATCCTGGGATGCGGGGGAGGGCTCAAGAGTACGGTCTGCCTGACCCGGGATAATTATGTGTTTTTAAGTCAGCACATCGGGGATATGGATAATGTGAAGGTGTATGATTTTTATCAAAACAGTATTGATCATTTAAAACAAATTCTCGATATTCAACCCGAGATCATTGCCCATGACATGCACCCGGGCTATATGAGCACTGATTATGCCAAAGCACAGAACAATGTAAAAAAGGTGGCAGTTCAACATCACCATGCCCATGCCGTGGCCTGTATGGCAGAAAATGACCTTGCCGGTAACGTTATTGCCATAACACTTGATGGTACAGGTTATGGAACAGACGGCCATATCTGGGGCGGGGAAATCCTTTTATGCACACAAAAAGATTTTAAAAGAAAAGCACATCTTTCCTATATTAAAATGCCGGGCGGTGACGCTGCTGTTATGGAACCCTGGCGAATGGCGGCATCAGTTCTTTATCAGGCTTTTGGAGATGGGCTTTTTGATATGGATATACCCTATATAAAAGAGATGAAAAAAGAAAATTTGTCCTTTATATGCCGGATGATGGAAAAGAATTTGAACTCACCTTTGACATCCAGCACAGGAAGGCTGTTTGATGCGGTTTCTTCTCTTCTTTGTATCCGGCATAAGATTACCCATGAAAGTCAGGCCGCAATGGAACTTGAAGCAGTTGCAGGCGGGGA
Organism: Desulfobacterales bacterium; assembly: GCA_019038815.1. Classification (GTDB taxonomy): domain Bacteria; phylum Desulfobacterota; class Desulfobacteria; order Desulfobacterales; family Desulfobacteraceae; genus Desulfobacula. The sequence goes on from JAHOYS010000143.1 coordinate 2,392, forward strand.
GCTGACAGAAGATGTCTATGGATTTGATATAGTAAAAAAAGTCAATAATGACAGGGATACATTGTTTGAAATTGATATGATTCCCTGTATCCGTCAGATAACAGATGATTTAAAAGAAAATACATCTTTGAGCAGAATCAGTTCAAAGTTTCATAATACAATTGTTCAGGCATTTGCAAGAGCAGCGGCCAGGGTGAGCAAAGACACGGATATCAGAAAAATAGTCCTCTCAGGCGGTGTGTTTAATAATGATTATATCCTGAGCTCAATGATCAGAACCCTTGAAGAAAATAATTTTAAGGTATACACACACACAAAGGTTCCAACCGGAGATGGGGGAATCTCATTAGGTCAGGCAGTGGTTGCAGCTGCTTTGGAGGCCAATTAAAAAATGGGTGCAATATGGCTTTAAAATATATTGAAGAATACAGGGATGGTTCTCTTGCAAGGGGTCTTGTGAAAAAAATTCATGCTGTCAGCAAGAAAGACTTAAGACTGATGGAGGTCTGCGGAACTCATACCACATCCATTTTCAGGCATGGCATCAGGAGTGTGCTGCCAAAAGGTATTACACTTCTTTCGGGTCCTGGCTGTCCTGTGTGTGTGACTGCACAAAAAGATATGGATGCGTTTGTGGAGTTTGCAAGGATTAATAATGTGATTGTGACAACCTTTGGCGATCTCATGAAAGTACCGGGGTCAAGCTCAACCCTTACAAAGGAAAAAGCTTGCGGTGCTGATGTCAGAATTGTCTATTCGATCTTTGATGCCATCAATATTGCCAGGGAAAATAAGGATAAAGAAGTTGTGTTTTGTGGTGTAGGATTTGAAACAACCATTCCCACCATTGCAGCCGGCATTCTCATGGGAATCCAGGGGGGGATAGATAATTTTTCCATTTATTCAGCCAATAAACTCACACCGCCGGCTCTTGCCGCCTTGATGGAAACAGACGGGATTCAGATTGACGGGTTTATCCTTCCGGGCCATGTCTCTGTGATTACAGGAACCAATGCCTACAGAGATACCTTTGAAAAATATGATATACCGTCTGTGATTGCAGGATTCGAACCTATTGATATTCTACAGGCCATCCTGATTTTAATCCAGCAGAATGAGATGGGAAAACCTGCCCTTGAAAATGCATACCCAAGGGCAGTATCCGATGCAGGCAATGTTAAGGCAAAACAGATAATGAATCAGATTTTTGAGGTCTGCAATGCCTCATGGCGAGGCATAGGGGAGGTCCCTCTAAGTGGCATGGGGCTGAAAAAAGAGTATCAGAAATTTGATGCCGCCATAAAGTTTGGGATGGATATGCCCGATGTGCCGGAGCCAAAAGGTTGTGCCTGCGGACAAATTCTCATGGGGTTGAAAAGCCCTTATGAATGCGCTCTTTATAAGAAAAAATGTACTCCCATGAATCCTGTGGGACCCTGTATGGTTTCAAGTGAAGGCTCTTGTGCCGCATTTTACAGATATAGTTAGACAAAAGAACAGGAAGAAAAATGACAGAAGAAATAATATTATTAGACCATGGTTCCGGGGGAAAAGTCTCCCATTCAATGTTTTCCGATATAATCCTGCCCTTGTTTGAAAATCCTGAATTATCAAAACAGGATGACGGGGCAACTCTGGATGTTGAAGGCACAAAGCTTGCTTTTTCAACCGATTCTTATGTGGTAGATCCCATTTTCTTTCCCGGTGGTAATATCGGAGACCTGGCTGTAAACGGTACTATAAATGATATCGCCATGTGCGGCGCCATGCCAAAGTTTATCAGCGTGGGTTTGATTATAGAAGAAGGACTGCCCATAAAAGATTTCAAGCTCATCCTTGAAACCATGGCCAATGCTGCGAAAAAGGCAGGAGTCAAGATTGTAACCGGTGATACCAAGGTTGTTCCCGGGGGAAAAGCCGACAAGATATTTATCAATACTTCCGGTATAGGCGTCATTCCGCCTGATGTCAACGTGTCCGGAAGTAATGCAGAACCCGGAGATAAGATTATTATCAGCGGTACGATTGCAGATCACGGGATTACGATTTTAAGTTCAAGGGAAGGCTTGAAATTTGATTCTGATATCAAAACCGATTCAGCCCCGTTAAACAAGATGGTGCAGTCTATCATCCAGTCTGGCTGCGATATTCATGTGCTGCGTGATCCCACAAGAGGAGGGCTTGGGACAACCTTAAACGAGATTGCTTTACAATCCAATGTGGGAATTAAAATAGATGAGCAGTCTTTACCCGTCAGGGGACCTGTTCAGGGAATCTGTGAGCTTTTAGGATTTGATCCATTATATATTGCCAATGAAGGCAAGTTGATTGCCTTTGTACCGCAAAAGGATGCACAAAAAACACTTGAGGTCATCCAGCAAAATGAGTTTGGAAAGGATGCAGTGATAATTGGTGAAGTAACAAAAACAGACCCGGGTTCGGTATTTTTACAGACCAGCATTGGAGGATTGAGAATCATTGATATGCTGACAGGAGAACAGCTTCCAAGAATCTGTTGAATTTAATTATTTTTAAGGATATCGGGTAATGATAGTATGGCTTCGTTCATGGGAATTAATTCGATATCTCCTATAGTTTGCCTTTTATCGCCACCATAAAACATATACAAGGTTGCCATGGGATAATCTTTTGCAAAGGTTTTGAGACCCCTAAATTCACGGCTGCGTATTTTGGCCGCTCTTTTTACCTCAATACCGATCAATCCTTTTTCTCCGTAAAGAACAAAATCAACTTCATGGCCATTAGCAGTGCGCCAGTAATAAATATCATAACCGAATCGATGCAGGTTATTGTTTGCCCGAATTTCCTGGAACAATAAAGTTTCCAGCGCAGCACCTTCAATCTCTTCCGGGCTGTCCAAAGGTCCTCTTGGGCGAATTGCCCTGTACACGCCTGCATCAAACAGGAAAAATTTGGGGTGGGCAACCATTCTCCTTTTCGCCCGTTTGGTAAATACGGGAATTCTATGGCCTAAAAGAAGATCTTCAAGGATATAAAAATAGGCTTCGGCAAGTTTGCGATTGACACTACAATCCCGGGCAACTTCGGAAAGATTTAAAGTTGCCGCTTGAGAAAAACTGATTGCTTCAAGGAATCGGGTAAATGCCTGAAGGTTCCTTGTCAGTCCTTCCTGCTGAACCTCTTCTCTCAAGTAAGTTCGGACATATCCGGCCAGATAATCTACAGGATCTTTTTCTGAATATATGGACGGCAGATGACCAAACTTTAGAGAGTTATCCAGGGAAAAATCGTTTTCCAGTTCAGCTGCAGTTAATGGATGCATAAATCGGGTCAGGGCTCTTCCAGCAAGGAGGTTCACGCCTTTTGATCTAAGTTTTCGTGCGCTTGATCCGGTCAAAACAAATTTTAAATGCCTTTGTTCAATCAGCCGGTGAACTTCATTCAATAATTGCGGAACTCTTTGAATTTCATCTATAATGATCCAATCGTGAAATTGGTTTGGAATCAACTGAGCAAGTCTTTCGGGTGAAGCAAGCAGGGAGTGAAACAACTCTGATTCCAAAAGATCAATGTAGATACCGTCTGGGAAGACCTTTTTCAGCCAGGTCGTCTTTCCTGTGGCACGGGGCCCAAACAGGAAAAAACTTTTTTCTTCAGGAATTTTAAGTATTCTGGAGTACATAACTCCATTTTACACATATTTTTTGAGATGTAAAGTCAAAAAATATTATTTTAAAAGTACCTCTATATGTTTTCTTGCGACGTTCATGAATGCCGGAAAGGCTTTGACAAGGGCAGGGGTCATCTCTGTCCCCCAGTCAATTTTGTCAGGTTCAATGCCAAGCACTTTTAATTTAGGTCTGTGACCTCTCATCCGGGCCATGTCAAGGGAGTCTAAAAGATCTACATCATGGAGTGACAATATCTGTTTTTTATTCTTCACCAGATCATCCTCATCAAGGCTGTAGATGGTGCCCGGCTCATGTCCGGCCCTCACAATATCCAGTACCAGTACTTGTTCATACCCTTCAAACAGATAAAATATATCCTGAGTAAAGGTCCCCCCGTCTATAAAATCGACCAGGGATTCATCGTAATTTTCTTTTTCTTTCCAGAATTCGTGAACAGCATGAACTCCGGCACCTTCATCCATCATTAGGATATTTCCAACACCCAGTACCAGGAGTTTTTTCATTTGTCTAAAATTTCCATTTTATTGCAACAAATTAGAGGGGATATAAATGTCATCCCCTCTAAAAGTTTCAGTAAAGATCAATTTAAATTATAATGGAATTTCCACTTTAATTTTTCTGCCTGTGTCTGCGTCCAGCACGTGGACGGCACAACCCAGTCAGGGGTCAAATGAACGTATCAGACGTCCTACATTCACCGGGTTTCCAGGATCAGGAACAGGAACACCGATAAGGGCCTGTTCCATTGGTCCTCTCTGGCCCATGTCATCCATTGGGTTGGCATTCCAGATGGTTGCCGAAGTAATTTGATAATTGGCAATAATTTTATTTTTAATGTTAACATAGTGAAGAAGAGCACCACGAGGCGCTTCTGTAAGCCCGAGACCTTCTGCGGAATCAGGAATCGGTGCTGGAACAAAAGTCTCTTTACCGGGCTGTGCTTCTGAAAGCCACTGTTCTACTGCATCTGCAACCATAGCGGTTTCTTCTGCCCTGGCAACATGTCTTCCAAGAATAGAGAAAGCTGCATCGCCTATATCACGAAGGTTTTTAACCCCCAGTTTTTCCTGCCCGATTTTAGACAGTTCAGGGTTGGTTACCCACATCCTTGCAAGCGGGCCTCCTTCATGGGGCTTGCCATTGTATCTAGGTGCTTTGATAAAGCTGTATGCACCTTCTTTGTAAGGATTAGGAAGGGTTCTCCCTTCGGAAGGAGTAAGACCGGTTGTGGAATCCTCAAAATAAGAATATTTTACATATTCTTTGATAAGGGCCGGATCAACCGGGTAATCTTTTCCGTCAGTGTAGACACCTCTTTTCAGAAGTGTGCTGCCCGCATCGTCCATCGGGAATACACCCCAGGAAACACAGTTTTGATAGCCGCCGCCTGTTTTTAAGAGATCTCCATAGGGACCTGCAAGCAGATATACTATGGGGACATATTTTTCCAGGACAAATTTTTTGACTTTTTTGAAACGTTCTGTATAGGCATTCAACGCTTCCCTGGTTGGAATCTCCGTAGTTCCACCAACGACAACTCCTTGAACATGCGGCATTTTGCCACCGAGAAGCGCTACCATTTCGTGGCAGATTTTTCTGATTTCAAGGGCTTCAAGATACTGGGCAACCGCAACGTCGTTAATGTCTTTTGGAACGCGGACATCATTCTTTGCGTATCTTGGGATGAACGGAGCAACATCAGGGCCATTGACGTAGTCAAGTGCAGCAAGATGATAGAAATGAAGAATATGGGATTGAAGGAAATTGGCCCCCAGAATCAGATTTCTTGCAAGCCTGCCGTTTTTAGTCAGTTTAACTTTGAATGCGTCATCAAGTGCAAGTGCAGACGCATTGGCATGGGCCGTAGGACATACACCACAGATTCTCTGGGTAATCTGGGTAGCATCCCTTGGGTCCCTGCCGATCAATATTTGTTCAAAACCGCGGTACATACCGCCAAATACTCTGGCATCAACGACAACACCGTCTTTTACTTCAACTTCAACTTTAAGGTGCCCCTCAATCCTGGTTACAGGATCAATGGCAACTTTAATTTTTTTTCCAGCCGCGACCGGAACAGCTTGTGGTTTACAGCCTGCCATAATAAAATCTCCTCAGGTTAAAAGTTTCGGATAATTGTGTTATGCGGGTTCATAGAAAGGTGATGATCCATCCGGGAATACCGGTTCAACACAACCAATGCAGACAGCATTGTCTACACACCAGTTCATGCCGCTGTTCCATTTTCGTTTGTAACAGTCAGCATATGTATCCGGACCTTTACAACCAAGATCCATACGACAGCCATT
>JAHOYS010000283.1 GCA_019038815.1 Desulfobacterales bacterium
ATGCGGAAAATAAATTGGGCTTGAAAAAAATATAAATAACAATTATATATACATCTTCCGGCTGTGCGGGCCGGGTGTGGATTATTCTGATCGGTCGCCTCGTAACAAAAGGCCATGAACCTCGTCAGGTCCGGAAGGAAGCAGCGATAAGTGATCTCTTTTGTGTCGTGGATCGATCCCGGTCATGCAATTTTCCATTACCCTTCTGCCAGCCGGATCTTTTCTTTTCAAAGCCTGCATTTTATTTCTTGACATGCTTTTAAACAGACTTATTTTTTCAGCCATAATTCGAGATGCGTTTTTGAACAGATTATTCTGAATGAATAGACAGTTGAAGCAGGAGAAAAAATTGGCAAAAGAAAACAAGAAAAAAAATAATGACACCATCACAAAGGATTCTCCCGGGAAAAAAACCAAAAAAGCTAAAGCCAAAAAGGAAGATATCAACGAGGTAAAAGAGCAGCTTTCAACTGAGAAAGATCGCGTATTAAGGCTTTCAGCTGAATTTGAAAATTACAAAAAAAGAAAACAGCGGGAATCGGATGAATTTAAAAAATTTGCCAATGAAACGATTTTCAGACAACTCCTGACGGTTGTGGATAACCTGGAAAGAGCGATCTCTTCTACTCAAAAAAATTCAGACGAAGGGGGGTTGCTTGAAGGGGTTAAACTGACTCACAAGGAAATTATCAAGCTCTTTGAAACCTTTAATGTCAAGCCCGTGGAGGCTGAAAATCAACCTTTTGATCCAAATTTTCACCAGGCCGTCACCCAGGAAGAAACCGATAGTTTCCCTGAGAACACCGTCTCAAAGGTCCTTCAAAAAGGTTACCTCCTTCATGACAGACTCATAAGGCCTGCTATGGTTGTTGTCTCAAAAAAAGTAGAAAAGAAAGAAAAAGAAAAGAAAGAAAATTAAAGATATCTTGGAGGGTATGTTATGAGTAAAATAATCGGAATAGATTTAGGAACAACCAATTCATGCGTTGCCGTTATGGAAGCGGGCGGTGAAGCAAAAATTATCACCAATGCAGAAGGAGGGCGAACTACACCGTCTATTATTGCAGTTTCTGAGAACAATGAGCGAACTGTTGGACAAACTGCAAAAAGACAAGCTGTCACCAACCCTGAAAACACTGTATTTGCTGTAAAAAGGCTGATTGGAAGAAAATTTAATTCAAAGGAAATTCAAGATGATATTCCTGTTCTTCCTTATAAAATTGAAGCCGCATCCAATGGTGACACCAGAATCAATTTAAGAGGGAAACAGCACAGTCCTGCTGAAATTTCATCCTTTATCCTGGCCAATATTAAAAAGACTGCAGAAGATTATCTGGGTGAAGAAGTCAAAGAAGCGGTTATTACCGTACCCGCCTATTTTAACGACAGCCAGAGACAGGCCACAAAAGATGCCGGAAAAATCGCCGGTCTTGAAGTCAAACGAATCATCAATGAACCTACAGCCGCGTCCCTGGCCTACGGCCTTGATAAAAAAACTGAAGAAAAAATTGCTGTATTTGACTTGGGCGGCGGTACATTTGATGTTTCAGTCCTTGAAATCGGTGATGGTGTATTTGAAGTAAAATCAACATCCGGGGATACCCATCTGGGTGGAGAAGATTTTGACTTAAGAATTATTGATTATATTGCCGATGAGTTTAAAAAAGACCAGGCTATTGATGTCAGGGGAGACAAAATGGCTCTCCAGCGTCTCAAAGAAGCTGCTGAAAAAGCTAAAATGGAACTTTCAACATCGACTGAGACCAGTATCAACCTGCCGTTTATTACTGCGGATGCATCAGGCCCGAAACACCTTGATGTAAAGCTGACCCGGGCAAAGCTTGAATCCCTGGTAGCAGATCTTTTAGATAAACTTGAAAAACCCTGTAAAACCGCTATTAAAGAGGCCAAGCTGGAATCTGGTGGTATTGATGAAGTGGTTCTTGTCGGAGGGATGACCCGTATGCCCGCAGTCCAGCAACGGGTTGAAAAAATATTTGGGAAAAAACCCCATAAAGGTGTAAACCCTGATGAAGTTGTTGCCATGGGTGCTGCAGTGCAGGCAGGTGTTCTCCAGGGTGATGTAAATGATGTCCTTCTACTTGATGTTACCCCGTTATCTTTGGGCATTGAAACCCTTGGCGGTGTCATGACCAAGCTCATTGATAAAAATACTACCATTCCCACCAAAAAGAGCCAGGTATTCTCAACTGCTGCCGACAACCAGCCGGCTGTTTCCATCCATGTACTCCAGGGCGAAAGGGAAATGGCAGGCGGCAATAAAACCCTTGGGCAATTTGAATTGTCTGAGATTCCACCAGCACCAAGAGGCGTTCCTCAGATTGAAGTTTCCTTTGATATTGATGCCAATGGTATTGTTCATGTAGCAGCAAAAGACAAGGCAACCGCTAAAGAACAATCCATCCGTATCACAGCAGCCAGCGGTCTTTCAGAAGAAGAAATCAACAATATGGTCAAGGATGCGGAAATGCATGCGGATGAAGACAAAAAGAAAAGAGACCTGGTTGACACCAAAAACAATGCTGAAGCACTTATCGATCAAACTGAAAAAACCTTGAAAGAGCATGGTGACAAGGTTGATGAAGAAACCAGAAAGAATATTGAATCTGCTGTTGAAGAATTGAAACAGACCAAAGATTCAAACGATGTCGATGCGATCAAACAGAAAGTCGAAGCTCTGTCACAGGCATCCCATAAGCTTGCCGAGGTCATGTACCAGCAGGCTGCCCAGGAAGGACAAGGCGGCCCGGGTGCTGATGCAGAAGCTTCTGCCGGTGCTTCTCCCCAGGATGATGACGATGTTGTCGATGCTGATTTCGAAGAGGTCAAAAAAGACAAATAAAATCAGACAAAACCTGTTGAATATAATCCTGCCGTGGTCTATAGTTGCCCGGCAGGATTTTTTATATTTATAAAAGGGCTCTTAACTATAAATGATTATTACCCAGATTTTAGCCAGAAATGCCTCGATGTATAGAGATAAGACCGCACTTGTCGAACGGGCGCCTTCTATAAACTCCAGAGAATCTATTACATGGGAAGAATTTTACACAAATTCCAGCAGGTTTGCCAATGCCCTTACAAAAAAGGGCATCCATAAAGGGGACAAAATTGTACAATTGATGACAAACTGCCTTGAATGGCTTCCCATTTATTTTGGCATCCTTTATACAGGTGCATGGGCAGTTCCGTTAAACTTCAGGTTTGAATCTGATAAAATCCTTCTTTGTACAAATACTGCTGAAGCTAACGTCTTTGTTTTCGGTGAAGAATTCATAGAAAGAATTGAATCCGTCAGAAATAAGCTTGAATCTGTTCAACTCTGGATTTTCACGGGCCCTGCAACTTTATGCCCGGACTGGGCAATCCAATATGAGACATTTATCGAATCGGAATCAGGAGATGGGCCACCCGATGTTGATCTTGATATCGAGGATGATGCCGCACTTTATTTTACCAGTGGCACAACCGGTAACCCCAAAGCCGTTCTTTTAACCCACAGGAATCTTGAGCATGCCTGCTATATCGAGCATGCTCATCATGGCCAGACCCATGAAGATATCTTCCTTTGTATTCCTCCCCTGTATCATACCGGTGCCAAGATGCACTGGATGGGCAGTTTTCTTGTAGGGGCCAAATCTATCCTTCTTAAAGGCGTAAAACCTCAATGGATAATTGAAGCTGTTTCTGAAGAGCTGTGCACCATTGTCTGGCTTCTGGTTCCATGGGCCCATGATATCCTTATTGCCATTGAAAACAAAGAAATCGATCTTTCAAAATACATACTTTCCCAGTGGCGGCTGATGCATGCAGGTGCTCAGCCGGTCCCGCCAAGTCTGATTGAAAACTGGAAAAAATATTTTCCCGGCCAGGATTATGATACAAACTACGGGCTGACCGAATCAACAGGTCCGGGATGTGTTCATTTAGGACTTGAAAATGCCGAAAGAATCGGTCCCATTGGGCTGCCGGGATTTGACTGGAAAGCAAAGATTGTTGATAAACAGGGAAAACATCTTTTCGCCAACGAATCCGGAGAACTCATTGTCAAAGGTCCCGGGGTAATGAAAGAATACTATAAAAATCCTGAAGCAACTGCCAAGGCGCTCAAAGACGGGTGGCTTCATACCGGTGATATTGCCAGATATGATAGAGACGGTTTTATCTGGCTTGTGGACCGGAAAAAAGACATGATTATCTACGGCGGGGAAAACATTTTCCCTGTTGAAATTGAAAATTTTTTCCAGAAAAATAAAAAAATAAAAGATATTGCCGTCATCGGTATCCCTGATGACAGGCTCGGGGAAATCCCTGCCGGAATCATCAGTGTCAAACCCGGGTGTATACTTTGTGAAAGTGATATCATCGAATTCCAGCAGGAACTGCCCCGATATAAACACTTGAAAAAAATATTTTTTGGTGATGTCCCCAGAAATCCCACAGGGAAAATCGAGAAGCCAAAGCTGCGAAGGATATATGCTGAAGACAAACGAAAAGATATTCGAAAACTTCTTCGATAGCCTTTATAACCTAAAGGTCACACGTAACCTGAAGGTCACACGTAAAGGAGATCAATTGAAATCTATATTCCACAGGACAGGCTTTAGCCTGTTTTACTTCATTGTCAGCTGTTTTGTTTTTTTTTCTCCCGCTTCTGCCCTTGGCAGTGATATTATTAAAGAAGAGATTTTAACTGCCATAGAAAATAAATATTCCGGCAAAAGCTTTGAAGCTAACTTTACACAGATTTCAAGGCTTGCCGCCCTTGATATTACTGAAAAAGCATCCGGCAGAGCATCTTTTAGCCATCCCGGAAAAATGCGATGGGAATATATGAAACCCGAGCACCATGTAATCATTACCAATGGCAAATCGCTATGGATTTTTCGACCGGAAGAAAACCAGATCATGCAAGGAGATGCCTCTCAATTTTTTAAATCAGGTGCAGGAGGCTCCTTTTTATCAGACATCTCTCTTATCAGAAAAAATTATACCATTAACATAAAAGAGATCACAGCCGATTATGTTGAAATTGACCTGATTGCAAAAATAAAGAATGCCAATATTTCTTCGATTGTCATCCGGATATCACAAAAAAACAGTGAAATTGAAAGAGTGGTTACGTACAACCCCTATGATGATACCACCCTGTTTGAATTCAGTGACATTCAATTTAAAAAAATTAACCCTGATGTATTTGAATTTAAAGTGCCTTACGGGGTTAATATAATAAAAATGGATTAATTATAATTTAAGGTTACACAATGAAAGAAAAAATCAGACAACTTGCCAAAGAGAAAAATGCCATAATCTTAGCTCATAATTATCAACCCCCTGAAATTCAGGATATTGCCGATCTTTGTGGTGATTCTCTTGAATTGAGTATCAAAGCCTCAAAAACTAAAGCAGACATAATTGTATTTTGCGGTGTTCATTTCATGGCTGAAACCGCATCCATTTTATCCCCTGAAAAAACAGTACTTCTACCAAATACGGATGCAGGATGTCCCATGGCGGATATGGTCGATCCGGCTGCATTAACAGCAAAAAAACAAGCGCTGGGAAATATTCCCGTTGTCACCTATGTAAATTCTTCTGCTGCAGTAAAAGCCGTTTCCGACATATGCTGTACCTCTGCCAATGTTATAAAGGTTGTGAAAAGCATAGATACCGATGAAATCCTGATGACACCGGATAAAAATCTTGCCAAATATGCTGCTGCAAATACAACAAAAAAAGTCCATCTCTGGGATGGATACTGCCCCTTTCATAATATTTTATCTGCAAAGAATGTGAATAAAGCTAAAAAAGACCACCCAAAAGCGCTTTTTATTGCTCACCCGGAATGCCCGCCCGAAGTGCTTGCACTTGCTGACAGTATCCAGTCCACTTCAGGAATGATAAAGTTTGCAGGACAGTCTGATCATACATCTTTTATCCTGGGAACGGAAACAGGATTACTCTATCCAATCTCAAAAGCATATCCGGATAAAAAATTCTATCCTGCCTCTGAAAAAATGTATTGCGATGATATGAAAAAAATTACGCTGGAAAACTTGTTCAACAGTCTGAAAAATTTAACAGGAACGATCAAGGTGCCGGAAGATATCAGAAAAAATGCCCTGGGGGCTGTTCAAAAAATGATAAATCTATAATTATGGAAAATAAATTAGAAGTATAAACAAAGGAGCCTTGAAAAAATCATGGCTCCTTTATTTATATTAAAGTTCGGTGCGACTTTACAAAGAATCAAACACCTCATCGGGTATATCTGCATTGGAATAAAATTTCTGGACATCATCACTGTCATCTAAGACTTCCATGAACTTGACCATCTGCTCGGCCTCTTTTCCTTCAACCTTTGTCAAGTTTTGCGGAAGCATGGTTATTTCCGCTATTTCATACTTTATCCCTGCCGCATCAATGGCATCTTTTACTGCATCAAAGTCAGAAGGTTCAGAAATGACCTCAAATAAATCCGTCTCTTCTTTAATATCTTCGGCTCCGGCATCTAAGGCTATATCCATCAAGGTTTCCTCATCTGAATCCTCTTTGTTGACGACAATCAATCCTTTTTTATCAAACATCCAGGCAACACACCCGTCTGTTCCCACATTTCCGCCGGCTTTACCAAAAGCATGGCGTACTTCTGCAATCGTTCTATTCCTGTTGTCAGTCAAACATTCGACCAGAACAGCAACACCGCCGGGGCCATATCCTTCATATATGATTTCCTCGTAATTGACCCCCTCAAGCTCTCCGGTTCCCTTTTTGATTGCTCTTTCATATGTATCCTTTGGCATATTCTGAGCTCTGGCTGCAATCAACGCGCTCCTTAATCTTGGGTTCGAATCAGAATCCCCCCCGCCCATCCTTGCAGCAACGGTAATTTCCTTTATCAATTTAGTAAAAAGCTTGCCCCTTTTAGCATCGGTAGCACCTTTTTTATGCTTTATTGTCGACCATTTGCTATGTCCTGACATTTTTATCTCCCTTACTTCTTACCTTTTGCAATAATATATATTTCTTTACTCTGTTTTCTGCAACTGTCCGGTTTAAATATTTTACATTCTTTAAATTTTAACTTAACATTTTTTTGAAAGTCATTAAAGTCATTACCCTGAAATATCTTACAGACAAAATTGCCATTTTCAACCAAAAAATCATCTGCGACCCTTAAAGCCATACTGCAAAGATCAAAAGATCTTAATGCATCCACATCCTTTCTCCCGGTTGTTGCAGGAGCCATATCACTGAGGACTGCATTGAATCCTGTGTGCTCTTCTAAAAAAGAGTCGTTATCCAGATTTAATATATTATCTTTAATTGCCACCACATTATCGGGTAATTTAATATCAATTTGTTTCAAATCAATACCAAATACTTTACCAGAATTCCCCACCTGTCTGGCTGCGTATAGCAACCATGAACCCGGTGCACACCCAAGGTCAAGCACCTTGTCATTTTTTTTCATGACCTTGAATTTATTCTGGATTTCTTCAAGCTTATATATGGATCGAGCCGGATAATTCTCGGCTTTTGCCCGCCTTGTCAAATGATCTTCCCACTGGTTCCTGCCGAGTTTCAGCTTTTGGGATTTTTTCTTTTTTTTGACTGCCATTAAAACAATACCTCCATGGCATCTTTTAGGAAACTGACACTTTCAATGGTCATTCCTTTTATTTTAGATAACTGCTTGATTGAATTGCCGGGAACAAGACACTTTGTAAATCCCATCTTTGCGGCTTCCTTAATTCTTGCCTGAGCATGCCCCACAGCCCTTATCTCTCCTGTCAGTCCAATTTCTCCAATCAAAGTTGTTTTTTTATCAATGGGTTTATCTAAGAAACTTGATGCCAGCGCTGCTGCAATAGCAATATCCACTGCCGGTTCTACTATTTTTACCCCGCCTGTGACATTCATAAAAATATCAAGTCCGGAAAGATTCATCCCAAGTCTTTTTTCCATCACCGCAACAATCAACGCAACCCTGTGGCTATCCAGTCCTAAAATCGTTCGTCTCGGTGTCCCAAGGCCCGAACTTGATACAAGGCCTTGAATTTCAACAAGGATGGGCCGTGTGCCTTCCATACATGAGGTCACAACAGAGCCCGGTGCGACAGCTGACCTTTCAGCTAAAAAAACAGCTGACGGGTTGGGTACCTCAGTCAGTCCTTTTTCATTCATCTCAAAAACACCAATCTCATTTGTGGAACCAAACCTGTTTTTAACCGCCCTTAAAATTCTGAACACATGACTTTTATCCCCTTCAAAATATAAAACAGTATCCACCATATGTTCCATAATCCTCGGGCCTGCAATGGCACCTACCTTGGTGACATGCCCGACAAG
>JAHOYS010000176.1 GCA_019038815.1 Desulfobacterales bacterium
CCTCTGAAGTAAAAAAAGAATATGCGATTTTGCCTGAAAATATAAAATGGCTGACAAATGAATCAGACTCGCTTTTTTCCTCTGAAAAGGCACTCAAAGGCGGCATCCTTCATTCTGCCATCACCAGTTTTCCCATGACGTTCAGGGTGGTGGGACCCGATTCAAACGGTTCGTTTCGAAGTGCAATTCTCGACAATCAATTATCATTGATTAATATCCATCCCAATACAGACAATATTATTCCTGAACTTGCCACGCACTGGGCCTTTGGGGATGATAAAAAAACCATGTACTTCAAGCTTTCCAAAAATGCCAGATGGTCGGACGGCAAGCCTGTTACGGCATGGGACTATGCCTATACCCTTGAATTTATGCGCTCGGACCATATCATTGCTCCCTGGTATAACGATTACTATACAAAAGAAATAGAAGCGGTCATGGTCTATGATGACTATACCATTGGGGTAAAAAGCACAAAAGCCGTACCCGATCTTTACTTAAAATTAGGGATATCGCCCACACCAAAACACTATTTCGGTACACTTGATGAAACATTTGTTCAAAAATATAATTGGGAAATTGTCCCCAACACAGGAGCTTATCAGATCAGTGATTTTAAAAAAGGAAAATTTATTAAATTCAAAAGAAAAAAAGAATGGTGGGCTAAAGATAAGAAATATTTAAAAAATCGGTTCAATGTTGATTATGTTGTGTTTGATGTAATTCGGGATTTCAACCTTCAATGGGAATATTTCAAAAAAGGAAAGCTCGATGCATTTGGCCTTACAATGCCCAAATACTGGCATAAGAAATCAAAAATTTCTCTGTTTTACAAAGGGTATATCAATAAAATTTGGTTTTTTAATGATCAGGAAAGATCAGCCCAGGGAATGTGGCTTAACCAGGATAAAGAAATATTCAAAGACAGGCGACTTTGTTATGCATTTGCCCATGCAATGAATATTGAAAAAGTCATCAACAATGTGTTAAGGGGAGATTATTTCAGGCTGGCCCAGGCTTTTTCCGGGTATGGGGAATATACCGATTATGGGATAAAACCAAGAATTTATGATATTGCAAAAGTAAAAAATTTAATGCTGTCTGCTGGCTGGACAAGGGGGACTGATGGTATCTGGCAAAAGGATGGAAAAAGATTCTCTGTTAAAATTACCTATGGTTATGAGGAGCATACGCCCAGGCTTGTGGTGCTGAAAGAAGAGGCATTAAAAGCAGGAATTGAGCTTTTGCTTGAACGCCTTGATTCCACTGCAATGTTTAAAAAATTTCTGGAAAAAAAGCATGATGTCGCATGGATGGGATGGAGTACAAACATAAGACCCTCTTATTGGCAAGGGTGGCATTCTGACAATGCCCATAAACCCCAGACCAATAATATTACCAACACAGATGATCCCGGGCTGGATGAGCTGATTGACAAATACAGGGCAAGCCTGAATGAAAAAGATAGAATAGAGCTCTCAATAAAAATACAACATGCCATCCATGAAACAGGAGCTTTTGTGCCCACGTTCATGGTTCCCTATGTCAGGCTGGGATACTGGAGATGGCTTGAACTTCCCGATTTCCATGGAACCAGACGATCTGACAGCCTGTTTGATCCTTTCTCAACGACAACAGGAGGTCTTTTCTGGATTGATGCTGAAAAAAAGAATGAAACTCTCAATGCCATCAAAAAGGATAAGGTCTTTCAACCGGTTGTTATAGTAGATGAAAAATTTAAGGTGGAGTAATCGGCCATGGTTGATCAAATTGTTTTAGATGTCAGGGATCTTATAATTGATTTTCATACGGAACTGGGTGTTGTCAGAGCCGTTGAACAAGTGGATTTTCAACTTAAAAAAGGCAAAATCCTTGGGATTGCAGGAGAGTCCGGATGCGGCAAAAGTGTTACCGCTCTCAGTATCATGAGGCTTTTACCAAAACCGGTTTCACGGATTGTTCAGGGCAAGGCGATATTTAACGATCAAAATATTTTCAACCTGCCGGTAAGCGACATGCATCATATCCGGGGTAAAAAAATTTCCATGATTTTTCAAGAGCCCATGACAGCCCTGAACCCGGTCCATGGGATCGGCAAGCAGATGATCGAAATTTATAAACTTCATTTTCCTGAATTGTCTCCTGGTGAAATGACAGCCGCCGCTGTTACAATGCTGGAAAAAGTGGGCATACCTGATCCTGACAGGATGATAAAAAAATATCCCCACCAACTTTCCGGTGGTATGAGGCAGCGGGTAATGATCGCCATGTCACTGGCATGCGAACCTGATATCCTTATAGCAGATGAACCCACCACAGCATTGGATGTAACAGTCCAGGCCCAGATTCTGGATTTGATTAAATCCCTTCAGAGAAAATTAGAAATGTCTGTAATTTTGATCACCCATGACTTGGGAGTTATTGCAGAAAACTGTGACGATGTTGTTGTCATGTATGCAGGAAGAATTGCTGAAAAAGCTGAAGTTACGACACTTTTTAAACATCCAAAACATCCGTATACCAAAGGATTGTTAACATCAATTCCTTCACTTGCCACAAAATCAAAAACCAGACTCCCGACGATTAAGGGCAATGTCCCGTCATTATTGGATATGCCGGAGGGCTGCAGATTTGCAGGCCGTTGTCCATTGGCTGAGGATATCTGCAGGGAAACAGTCCCGCTGGAGCGAATTGTGGGACGAAATCATACGGCAGCATGTCATTTGGTGGATGCATGAATTCATGTAAAAAAAGACAGATTTTTAAAATAATCCTTGATTTTTTAAATCAAAGCCTCTAATAATCAACAAAAGCCTCTTGGATAAGGGCTTCGCAGTTTCGTTCTAAAGGGAAGACCCATCTGTTAAAGTGGCAAGACCTTAAGTTTGAAACTATATTATTTATTTTAAGTAAGGAGAACGTCACAATGGCAAATGGGATTGTAAAATGGTTTAACGATTCAAAAGGATACGGCTTTATTGAGCAGGAAGATGGACCGGATGTATTTGTTCATCATTCAGGTATCAATGGAAATGGCTTCAAATCACTTAATGAAGGCGATAAAGTCACTTTTGATGTGGAAGACGGCCAGAAAGGGCCGGCAGCAGTTAACGTAACTGTTCAATAAAATATTCAAAGGGTTTTCTTAAGACACGAATAGAAAACCCTTTTTTTTGTGTTTCAAAATGCTCGACAGATCTAATCCGGATATAATCGGGCAGATACAATAAATCAAAACCTATTCATGGAAAAAGGTGCGGGATCGATTTGCGCCTTGCCGTTGCATATCATATCGCAGACCAGCTTTCCGGTTCCAGTAGCCAGTGTCAGTCCAAGCATGCCATGTCCGGTGGCAATAAACAGGTTGTCCTGCTCAGGCGACCGGCCGATAATGGGCAGATCATCATGGGTCATGGGGCGAAGCCCGGTCCATTCTTCAATGACCGGATCACCCGTGGAGGGGATTAAATATTGTTTTGCTCCTGAGATAAGCCTTGCGAGTCGTTTTTTATTTAATGTATCAGAAAACCCTGAAAATTCCATGGTGCCGCCAAGTCGATATCCTGTTTTCCAGGGTGTTACCACTATATTTTTTTCATAAAGATAACAGGGAATATCACAGGATTGATCCGGCCTTTCCATGGTAATGCTGTACCCTTTACCCGGCTGAACCGGTATCTTCAGATTCAGCTGCTTTTCCATATCAGGTGCCCAGGCTCCAGTGGCAAGGATGAACGTATCCGCCTTATATTGTCCTTTTATGGTGTTTACGGATTTTATTTTTCCCTGAACGATGTGAAAGTTTGTCAGTTTACACTTTTCTTCAACAATCAGGCCTTTTTTGATCAACAGATTTTTCCAGGCATCCACCAGCATATCAGGCCTGAGATGCCAGATGAATTTATGATACCATGCACCGGCCATCTCTTCATGGATGGCCGGCTCTAATTTTCGGGCTTCATCCCTGCCAAGCGGGGTGGCACCAAACCCATATTTTTCAAGGAAGGCATTCTTGGTATGATACCCTTTAAAATGCTTTTTGTTCTTAAATAAAATCAGGGTTCCTTTTTTTTCAAAATCACAATCAAGGGTATATTGGGAAAAAAGCGTATCAAAAAGTGAAAGAGAATATCTTAAGATTTCATTTTTAGCTGCCGCACCAGCATTCATATGTGTCTGGGTGCAATGACCTGCGAATTTCAACAGCCAAAGGATCAGGTTTATGTCCAGGCGGGGTTTGATATAAAGAGAAGATGTTCCCCGTATTGTTTTGTAAATTTCATGCCGCACCGCACCCGGTTCGCACAGGGGAATGACGTCGGAAAAATATAAAAGACCGCAATTGCCATGGGATGCACCGGAACCGATAACATCCTGTTCAATAATTCTTACGGACACATTCTTTTCTATAAGATAATGGGCACAGGCAAGACCGATAATTCCACCGCCAATAATAATCACATCATTATTTGATTTCATTACACCTAAATCCTTTAAACTCAGTTAAAAATAATGCAACCGCTACATTAGAATTGTTTTAACTATTTTTCAATTTAATTGATGATATATTTATTTTATTTTGTATATCATGATATATAAGCTGTAAAAAATTTTAGTTTTATAAGGATAATATGACAATTCTTGAAGTAAAAAACCTTAAAAAATATTTTCCTGTTACCGGCGGCGTGTTTTTAAGGCGGACCGGCTGGGTATATGCACTTGATGATGTCTCTTTTGCACTGGACAAGGGGAAAACCCTTGGTATTGTAGGAGAATCAGGATGCGGGAAAACAACTCTGGCCAGATGTCTCATGGGGCTCTATAACCCATCAAAAGGGAAAGTCATTATAAAAGGTCAGGTTATCTCCAAACTCAATTCGCAGCAGAGAAAAGAACTTGCGTTAAATTTGCAGATGATTTTTCAGGATCCGTTTGAATCACTGGATCCCAGACAGACCGTCAAACAGATATTAGAAGAAAAATACATTATCCATGATAAAAACAGCAAAAATCTGGATTCAACAATCAATCAATTGATTGAACGTGTCGGTCTCTTGCCGGATATGCTTTCTAAATTTCCCCATGAATTTTCAGGCGGCCAGCGCCAGAGAATTGGTATCGCAAGAGCCATCAGCCTGGAACCGGAAATAATTGTTTGTGACGAACCGGTTTCAGCATTGGATGTTTCTGTTCAATCCAAAATTTTAAACCTTTTACTGGAACTCCAGCAGACAATGGGGCTGACATATATTTTTATTTCTCATGATTTATCTGTTGTGAAACATATATCAGACAGAATCGCTGTCATGTATCTGGGAAAAATTGTTGAGATGGCCAATGCAGATGATATCTATAATAACAGTCAGCATCCCTATACAAAGGCACTTTTATCTTCTATTCCAGTGCCTGCTCCGGAATATAGACGGGACCGCATTGTCTTGAAAGGAGAGGTGCCTTCTGTGGAGAATCCGCCTGTCGGGTGCAACTTCAATACCCGATGTGAGTACGTTCAAAATATTTGTTACAAAAAAGAACCGGAACTGCTTGAAAACGCAAAAGATTCAAGCCATTTAACGGCATGTCATCTTTTCCATCCGCCAATCAGATGAAGATGAAGATGAAATATTACCTGACCGCCGCCTTTTTCAACATTAAATAATAACTTATATCCAGACTCATTAACGCCCTGCTCTTTTGCCATGTCTCCGGCAAGCATGAAAAGACCTGAAATAATTGAACCATCTTCCTTTTGCAGGTCATTAATACTTCTGATATGTTTTTTGGGAACCAGCAGCAGATGAACCGGAGCTGCAGGATTGATATCTCTGAAAACAACAAAATCATCATCTTCATATAAAAACTCGGTCGGGAGTTCCCGGTTGACAATTCTACAAAAAAGGCAGTCGCTGGACATTAAAACTCCTTTAAACAATTATAATTTATCGATTTCTTCCATCAATTTTTCCATGGCAGTGCTTGCCTTGTCTTCAAGAAAAATGTCAGTAACAGAACTTGTATATTCAGACACATAAGGATTTATTTCAATAATTTTGGCTCCGTTTGATTTTGCTGCCGGCGGAATCATGTTTGCCGGCGCCACGGTTCCTGTGGTACCGATCAAAATAAAACAGTCGGCCTTTCTTGTCTCATTAAATGAACTTGTGCTTGCAGGTTCGGGAATGGCTTCTCCGAAAAAAATCACATCCGGTTTTAAAATCCCGTCACACTTTTTACACACCGGGGGAAGAATATTCAGGCCAATATCTTGAATCTTGTATTTTGCCCTGCATTTAAGACAGATAAGATTTTTTAAGGACCCGTGAAATTCATAAACAATTTTACTGCCCGCATCATTGTGCAGGTTATCCACATTCTGGGTAATCACTGAACTTAAAAGATTATTGGCCTCAAGTTCTACCAGAGCATAGTGGGCTGCATTGGGTCTGACTTTTCCAAACAAATCATAAAAAATTTCCCGGATCACCTCCCAGGACTGCCTGGTATGGCTGTAAAAATATTGAATATCAAAGGTTTGGGGGTCATATTTATTCCAAAGGCCATTTTTCCCTCTGAACGGCGGGATACCGCTTTCCACGGAAATACCGGCACCAGTAAACGCAACACACCGTTTGGATGATTTAATAATCTTTGCTGCTTGAGTATACATAAAAGAGATCTCTCCTGAAATATATTCAGACCAGGTCCATGATATCAAAGGTATTGGTCCATAATTCTGCGATCAGCAGTTTATTCCTGAGAATATCTCCACGATCCAGCAAAACTTTCAGGCATTCAGAGGATTGAAGAGCTGCAACAAAAAGTGCACAATAAGCAATGTTGCCGGTCCTTGTCTCAATCCCTTTTGATTGTTTCCCCCCTTTTTTGCCATATATCAGCTCATAGCCCTTATCACCGGGAAAAATAGTTGTCACCTGACCTGCAACCCCTGCAATGGCACCGGATACTATGGGAATGGATGCTTTTTGGGCGGCTTTTTGCAGTATAAATCTTATATCTATGGTATCCAGACAGTCCATAACCAGATCAGCATTTTTGATCCTTTCATACATATTGGATTCATCAAGATATTCAACCAGATGATTTACAATTACCTCGGAGTTGATGGCATTTACCCTGTTTTTTGCTGCTTCAGCCTTGGGAACGTCTATCAGATGTTCTTCGCTCAAGAGCTGACGGTTTAAATTACTGGCTTCAAATGAATCCCCGTCAATCAGGGTTAAATGGCCAACCCCAACCCTTGCCAGCATCTCACATACACCTCCGCCAAGACCGCCTAAACCTATTACAGCAACTTTTGATGCGCCAAGTGTTTTTTGTTCCTTGCGGGAAAGCGTATTAAAGTTTCTATCATAACGTCCTTCAAATTTTGAGGTTACCATAGTCTATCCGCCTCCAACCGGTGGAAAAAGTCCAACCCTGTCATTATTTTTCAACCGATAATTACTGTCCTGCCGCTTCCCATTGATAAAAATTAATTTCACCAGATCCCCGGGAATGCCGAAATCCGACATAAGCTTCTCCACAGATGTTGCTTCAGGAATTTCAAGACATTCGCTGTCTTTCGGGAGATATTTGGACAATGTTACAAACAGCTTAAGATTTATTTTTATCATATTTTAAGTTTACACTTTTTGCTTGTACTGTTATTTAAGATGATATCTTATATGACATAAATGGATTATTTTGTACATGAATTTAACAAAAAGAACCCCCATTGCCGTGCAGCAACTGGCCCAGAACCTGGCTGCCTTTGCCATTGACAGGACAGAGCTGAAAGAACTTTTAGATGCTATCCCTGAAAACAGCGATTTAAACCGGACATCCATAGAATATGAACTTCAAATTTTAAAAATCCTGAGTGTCGGATGGGCTGTCTCTTTTTTCATGCCGACTGCTGATAAAAATAAAGAAGCGTTGACAGAGATGTTCTGGGAATTTATAAGGGAACTATCTCAAAACATCTCTACGCTTACGAAGACCACCACAGGTCAAAGCATTGATTATTTTGAAATCCTGAAGGAACGGCTGGACACCTACCTTACGATATTGCAGAACGATCCTGGTAAGGCTCAAAACCCGGCCGATGTAATGGGACCCGCCTTTGCCGATGCCTGTAAATGTAAAGATAATGCCATTGCTATTTTAACCGGCACTAAAATGTTTACCCTGGCACTGGGGGCTGTAAAAGAGTATTTAAACACCGTAAAAATTGATGATATCAAACTTAACTGAATTT
>JAHOYS010000128.1 GCA_019038815.1 Desulfobacterales bacterium
CCATAACAAGGACAAAGATAACCGCCATTGCCATTCCCACGGCAGTTTCCATTTTCTTGGATGTGCCAAGGAACGGACAACACCCAAGGAACTGGGCAAGGAGAATGTTATTGATAAAGATACAGCTTATTGCAAGGACGAATAGATCACCCATATTATTATCTCCTTTCTATTTCTTACCAATGAGGTTCATCATACAGAGCATGAGTCCAAGGCCGACAAAAGCGCCGGGTGCCTCAATCATAAATTTGAACGGAAGAAAGTTGGCTCCCATTTCAAAAATTGGGTTTCCACCCCAGACGGTAATGGTTCCATTACCTAAAAATTCTCTAACTGCACCCAGGGAAGCAAGGGACAGCGTAAAACCAATGCCGATACCCAGTCCGTCAGCAATGGACAGAGCAGGGCTGTTCTTGCTGGCAAAGGCTTCTGCCCGGCCAAGAACAATACAGTTTACAACAATAAGGGGAATGAAAATACCCAGTTTCAGAAACAATTCATATGTATATGCCTGCATAAGCAGTTCCACAATGGTAACAAAAGTGGCTATGATGACTATGAAGCAGGCAATTCTGACTTTTGACGGAATAATATTTCTAAGAAGAGATATTAAAAGATTGGAGAAAACCAGGACAAAGGTGGTTGCAACTCCCATCCCGATTCCGTTTTCAACCGATTTTGTAACAGCAAGGACCGGGCAAAGCCCTAAAACCAGTCTGAAAGGAGGTATCTCAGCCCAGAGTCCCTTGGTAAATTCTTTTGCTAAGGATTGTGCCATATTTTTTTTCTCCTAAAATATTTTGCCTTATTTCATCTGCTTGACAATTTCAGGTTTTAGTTTTTGATAAATTTCTTTTGCCTGGACTGCAGCAACACTAACTCCTTTTGAGGTAACCGTTGCACCGGACATGGCATCAATAACGCCGCCGCCGCTTTTGAGGGCAAAATTTGTTTCCATTTTAAGACCTGAAAATTGAGAGACAAAGGAAAGGTCTTCCTTGGCCCGTGATCCTATACCAGGGGTTTCAGCATGGGTTGTCACCCTTACATCCACAATTTCGTCAGTAGAAAGGTTGATGCCCACCATCAGTCCGATGGGACCGCCATAGGCACCTCCTTTTGTTTCAAAAGCAATTGCTTTTGAACCGTCGGCAAGTATGCTTGGAAAAATCTGCAATTCAATATCTTCAGTTGTTATTGTAAATCTTTCTGCCAGAGGATCATTGGTTGCTTCCGGGAATATATCTTGAATAGCCGGTGCTTTTTGAAATTTTAAGACCTGATTTTCAATTCGAACCTCAGTTCCTGATTTTACAGCGGCAAGCAGTCCGCCTGAAACAGATGTCAATACTGCTAAAACCACAATCATACTAATCATTTCACGCATTGTTTACTCCCTTTCCCAAAGCTTTTGGTCTAATTGTGTCGATGAGGGGGTTCACAAGGTTCAATAAGAGGATTGCCAATATCGTACCATCGGCGTAGGCACCGATATTTCTCATCAGGATAATCATCAGGGCAGCAAAAAACCCGTAAATGAGCATGGGAATCCTGTTTACCGGAGAGGATGAATTCTCTGTGGCAAGAAAAAATGCCCCGATAAGCGTATATCCTGAAAACAGATGGAGCATAGGACCGGCATAGGTATCCGGGTTTGCCATCTTGAATGCCAGGGCAGTTATAATGATGCCCGCAATAAACGAAACCGGGATTTCCCACCGGATATATCCCCTTAAAATCAGGTAGATACCGCCGATAATCAGGCCAAGCCCAAAGGTGGAACCAATAGCTCCCACCTGTTTGCCCATGATAAGATCGCCTGTGGAAAACAGACCTGCAACCTCAGAGGCTCCCTGGAATTTAAGAGCAGCCAGCGGTGCAAGGGCGGTAAAATCAAATTCATAATTGATATAGGCAGCATCGAAATCGAAAAAGACTTTCCAGGAAAGCATTAAGAATGCCATTCCCACAAGGGCCGGGTTAAACGGGTTTGCCCCGATACCGCCGAAAATCATTTTGCCGATAACCACTGCTACAAAGGTTCCGATAACAACAAGCCACCATGGGGATGTGGCCGGAAGCATCATGCCGAAAAGAAGTCCTATGACCGCAGAATCCAGATCACCGATAGAGATCTTCTTTTTGGATATGATATTTAATATAAGTTCCCAGACCATGGCACTGGAAAGAGATAGTGCAAGCACACCAACAGCGGGTGCCCCGAACTGAATAATACCAAAAATGACCGCCGGAAGAGTGGCAATCATTATATTCAGGTTCATTTGAAAAAGACTGTCTCCGTCATGCCAGAAAGGTGCGTGGGATACTGTTAATTTATTATTAGTCATTGGCAGTCTCCAAAGCTCTAAGTTTAAAAAGCTCATGTTTTCCTAATCTGATATACTGGTATAAAGGTATCCTTGCAGTACAGGTATAAGCGCAAAGACCACATTCAATACAGGACTCAAGATCATATCTGTCGGCCGCCTCTTCATACTGGTCAGCCTCAAGGTATCGTACAAGAACATTCACAGGAACATTTACAGGGCAGATCCGGATACATTTGCCGCAATTAACACAAGGATTGTCTGATAATTCCGGAATAATATCCCTGTCCTGAATCATCACCGTATCCATATCCGGTTGGACAGGATGGTGGCGGGTGTATGTAGCAAACCCCTTCATGGGCCCACCGATGACAATTCTGTCCTGTTCGTTGATATGAACACTGAAGGCATTGAGGATTTTGTGTAAAGGTGTTCCAATAGTGGCCTTGACCCTGTATTGAGTTCCCTGTTTTCCGATAACCGTCAGAATTTTTTCAAAACCCGCAGACTTTGTTTTGTATGCATTGGCTAAAGAAACCACAGCCTCGGCACTGATAAAACTGACGCCCACGTCTTCCGGCGTTTTCCCTGCGGGAAGTATCATGCTTAAATGGTCTTTTAAGATCATTGCCGGTAAATTGGACGGATATTCCATTGAGGTTTTGAATACCTGAATCGAATCAAATCCTCCTTGAATATTTAAGCCTTCCGGAATAATGATACATAGTTTTGGGACATGGGTTATCTTTTTCAAGATTTTTGCCCCTTCTTTTATATCATCCAAAAATTTCAGGGTTATATACTGACTGGTTGTTGATAAAAGATCCATGTCTGCACAGGTAATGACAATGGTATTAATTTTAACGTCATCACTGGCAAGAATTTTTAGCGGCGGTGCCCCCGGCAGTGTCCTGAAGTATTCATCAGCAGAGGCAATATCATCTTTTAAATCATATGTTATCGGTTCTTTTTGACTTGCCTGGCTCTGATCGTTTTTGATAACAAGATAGGTGGATGTATTGCCAAAATCATCCGAATAAGCATCAATAGCATCGATGGTTCCTGTGACAGGAGAAATCGTGTACTCTGTACTTTGATTGTAAAGGCGTAATTTCTCTCCCTTTTCAACCGCGTCCCCTTTTTTTATTAAAGCCTGTCTTGTACTGTCAATGGGTTCATTCAATAATAAAGTAAGGTTGGACGGGATGGGGATTTGCTTCGGCTCTTTAGGATCCGGTTCCACAAGATCATATTCGAGTCTTGGTTTGGTTAACGTGAAAAAAGATCGTTTAATCATAATAAGTCCTTGTTTTGTAAAAAGCTTAGATCATTCATTATTGTCAATATGTAAAATTTAAATTAACTATAATGAATGACATGTATTACATTCTACCGGACCTGCGCCAACATCTTCATGGCATCCCTGGCACTGAGCATGAAAGGCATCAGCTCTTGATAGCAAGTCTTCATCACCTGTTTCTTCATGGCACTCACTGCAGTTGTAGGTTTCATCATCTTCAATGTTGTGATGGCAGTCCAGGCAATCTTCTGTATAATCGCCTGTGTGTACTGAATGGGTGAATAAAACTTTGCCGGCTTTGTTCTGAAACATCAACCTTACCGGTTCTTCAGGTGCAGGGGGGGTAAAAGAGGCATAGCATATAATTCCTGTGATAAAAAATATTATCATAATTAATATGGCTACTTTTAGGTCTCGTTGTGATGTCATAATACTTCTCTCTTGTTTAAGGGTTAGAATTCATTCGACAAACCCACAACTAGCATGGCGTTATATTACATCATGGTTATATTGGCAAGGAAAAAATTTAAATTTAGAGGATGGTGCAATCGGCCGGGATAATTTGCGGTTTTTTTCTGACAAGGAAAGGTTTATATTCAGCTTTTTTTGAAAGCGAGTTGTTTTTTTTCCGGATGATATAAAAAGAGAGTCCAAAAAATAAAAACCCTGAAATCATGGAAACAAAGGAGGGGTCCATTTGAAGAGAAGGTGCAAGACTGTTTCCGATTAATGCACCGATGATAAGTAAAATAATGGGAAATACATATAAAAGAAATGTTAAAAAAAGCATTGGTTTGGTTTCAAGCCCAATGACTACATGATCCCCTTTATCAACCTTGAGCGTATTTTTAACCGAAACTATCATTTCTTTTTGACTGTTTTCTATTTCGCAGCTTCCTTTGGAAGAGCAGGATTCACAGGCACCGGATCTGGTTGTTTTGATCCAGGCAATAGACTGGTTTGCTTTGGTTACAATTCCGTTTTCAGTGATCATGATTTAATTATCTTTATTTAGTATTGTTCCTTTAATATTTTTCCAAAGGATAATCCCGAAGTATAATGATGTCAATTTTTTTATTGTTTTTTCTTGACAAAAAAAATGTGTTGATATAATCTCACCAAGTCTTATTCAAAGGCGCTGCTCCCCAGTAGCTCAGTTGGCAGAGCAATTGGCTGTTAACCAATGGGTCCGCGGTTCAAATCCGTGCTGGGGAGCCAAACTCAAAAACACAATTTTTTAAAATTTTCTTCAGCAGGCGTAAAGGTTTTTTTATCCATATCTAAAGGAACAGCCCGGGCCTCATGGTGTTTTCAAGATATTGGCGGTGGCCTTCAAAATTGTCTTCATTTTCGGAAGCTTTAAACCGGATCTCCCTGCCAAAGGTGATGAATACCCGTGAAAAGGGTTTGGGCAGCATGAATCTATCCCATGAATTGAAAAACCAGGCATGCTCTGCCGAGGTATAAAGGGGAATCACAACCGCATCTGCCGCAAGGGCCATCTTGATGGCACCGGCCTTGACTTTGCCGATGGGCCCGGTCGGACCGTCAAGGATATGGGCACCGAGCCCGTACTTTTTTAAATGGGTGATCATCATGTCCATGGCTTGTTTTCCACCCCGTGAAGAGGAACCCCTGGGGGTGTGCCAGCCGACCCTGTTGGCCACCCCTGAAATCAGGTTCCCGTCTTTGCTCTGGCTGATCATCAGGCCGGGATTATATTTGGAATAGGTCTTGAAATGGCGGATGGCTGAAAAAAACTGCTGGTGCCATGCACACAAAAGAACGGAAGTCCCCTGTTCCCGAAGCTTCTGCCAGTGTTCCTCATTTTCAACCTTGATCCTAAGGGTCATACTGTAAATCTGGATAAGGTAATAGGCAAAAAAAATAAAGGGCCGGGTGTAAATAATAAATTTTAATCTTTTAAACATTTGGTTGCTTCCCCAAATTAAAACTATCGGATAGTTTAATATGATTTTAACAGCTTATGGATAACCAGCAAAACAAGGTAAGCCGCACCGCTTAATACAATGATGGTGGGCCCGCTGGGAAGGCTCCATGAGTAGCTTAGACCTAAGCCTGTCCATGTAAATAAAGCGCATAATAAACAGGAGTAAATCATCATCTGCCATAGCCTTTTTGCATAAAATGAGGCAATGGCTGATGGAATTGTCAACAGGGCAATCACCAGTACAATCCCCACGATTCTGACCATAAGCACCACGGTCAGGGCAGTGAGAATGAGCAGCAAAAGATAGAAAAAAGTAGTGTTGATCCCTCTTAAGGATGTGAACTCACTGTCGAAACAAACACTGAAAAACCGGTTGAAAAAAATGATGGAAACACCAAGAATCAGGGCATCCAGGCAGGCAACATATAAAAGGTCTTTACTTGAAATCAGCAGGATGTCGCCAAACAGATAGGAGCCCAGATTGAAATACCCCGGCGTCCTGTCAATGAGCAAAATGCCTGATGCCATACCCACGGCCCAGAGCGTACCGATAATGGTGTCTTCTCTTTCCTTTGCATGAAGGCTAACAAGTCCCACAGTCACAGCGGCAATGATTGCAGCAAGCACGGCTCCTAACATTGGATCAAACCATGTGAGCCCTGCATTTACCTGGAGAAAAAGTGCCAGCCCGATGCCGCCGAATACACAGTGGGAAATGGCTCCGGCAAGGTATCCGATTTTTTTTACGGTGACAAATGTTCCGATGATGCCAAAGGAGATGGAGGCAAGAGCGCCCATGATAAACGCATATTTTAAAAACAGGTTGTCAGGATCAAAGATTGCATAAAACATATCAATCATGGGTATGTCCTTCTTCGCTGCACCTGTGATCATGCCGTACCATTTTCAGATCTCCATGATAAATATCTTTTATCATGGCTCCGTTTATCAGGGTTGTGGGGTGAATGACGACCTGGCGGTTCACACATATAACGCTTTTTACATATTTTGAAACAAACCCGAGGTCATGGGATACCAGGAGAATGGTCATTTTTGAGTTCAGTTTCTGTAAAATGGAAAACAGATTCTCTTCTGTCTCATGATCCACATTGGCCGTGGGTTCATCCAGCAAAAGGACGGCAGGATTGCTGCATAAGGCTCTGGCAATAAGAATACGCTGTTTCTGACCGCCGGAAAGTTCGTTAAACTCTGTATTGACAAAGGCTGTCATTCCTACTTCATCAATGGCAGTTAGCACCTCGTTTTTGTCCTTTCTTGAAAACCACAGGTTTGATTTTTTAAGCCTTCCCATCAAAACCACATCCATTACTATTGCAGGAAAATTCATGTCCAGATGGGCATACTGCGGCATATACCCTATTTGCTGCCTGACCTTGTCCGGAGGCTTGCCAAATATGCGGATTACTCCTTTATCAGGTTTAATCAAACCAAGGATCAGCTTGAGAAGGGTGGTTTTCCCGCCGCCATTGGGGCCGACAATACTTGCAAATTCACCTTTTTTAATTACAAGGTCAACATTTTCCAGGACATTGCGTTGTTTATAGGCAAACGAGATATTTTTTAATGTGATTTCATGATCATTGTGCATTATACAACCTTTAATTTTTTAATGCCCCGGCAATGGATTGACCAATATTTTCCATGTTGGCCAGGTAATCACAGGCAAGGGGATCTATGAACATTACCACACCGTTTATGGCAGATGCAATTTTTTCTGCTGTATTCCGGTCAAACTGGGGCTGTGCAAAAATCACCCGTATTTTCTGTTTTTTTGCAAGCTTGATAATGTTGGAAAGTGTTTTCCCTCTGGGTGTCTTTCCCATGGTTTCAATCGCAACCTGTTTCAAGCCGTAAGCATCTGTAAAATACCCGAAAGATGGATGGAACACAAACAGATTTTCTCCCTTTAAATCTTTGAGTATAGTTTTCAGGCGACGGTCAAGCCTGTCAAGATCTTCTGCAAAAAGCTCATAATTTTTTTTATATTCATCCCTGCTGTCCGGGTCGATGCTGGAAAGTGTCTTAAAAATTGTATGGGCCTGTGTCTTTACCATCAGCGGACTCATCCAGATATGGGGGTCTTTACCAACATGTCCATGACGCTTTTTATTGTCATGACCGTGTTCCTTCATTTCCCTCAATACAATGCCCTGACGGGTATCCACAACCTTTATTCCGGCAATGGATTTAATTTTATGCAGAATACCATTTTCAAAGGCCACCCCGATTCTGAAATAAAGATCTGATGACATGAGTTTTTTTATCTGGTCCGGGGAGGGGGAATATGTGGCAGGGCTTTTGCCAGGTTTCACCAGGACATCAACATTCACGCGAGTTTTGCCGATTTTTTCAACAAAATATTTTTGGGGCATAATACTGACATGGATGTTAAGGCGCGGATTTGCAAAAGTGTTTAAAGGCAGCAGACACACCAGGACAGCAGCTACAAGCATATAATGTTTTATAAGGCCTTTCATTTTTCTCCTTTTAATCATTTTAATAGCAGATTAGATTTTTATTTTCTACATATTTGGGTGATTAATACTTGACATATAAACATTTCCAAGAATAATGTTCTATAAGTGCAAAATCAGTTTATAATTAAAGATTTATAGAGAATATCACAAAAGTT
>JAHOYS010000142.1 GCA_019038815.1 Desulfobacterales bacterium
TGAGAATAATTTAAAAATACATAAAAAGGGTGGGGCGTTAAATTTGAAAGATTATGGGCAGACAGTTTTTTTAAGGCATTAATCAATGGTCTGCAGTCTTTAACAGTTTCTGCTGCAAACCGGTCGGCCTCAAATTCATCTTTTCTGGATGAGATTTGAAAAAGAATTGATATAAACAGATCTATGGGTGAGTACAGCATGCCAAAAAAAATCAAACCCGCATAAATGGAAACCTCTTTCATAAAAAAGGCATGAAACAAACCTTCATGGGAGATGAATATGGAAATAAGATAAAAAACAAATCCCATTTGAAAGATACTTATAATCATTCTTTTAATAATATGTTTCTTTTTAAAATGACCCATTTCATGGGCAAGGATAGAAACCAGTTCCTCAATTGACTGTTCTTTAATCAGGGTATCAAATAAAACGATTCGTTTGTTTTTTCCAAAACCCGTAAAAAAAGCATTGGATTTACTGCTCCTTTTAGACCCGTCCATGACAAAAATATTGGAAAGTAAAAAATTAATGGATTTGGCATATTTGAATATAGCTTCTTTTAACGGGCCTTCTTCCAGGGGAGTGAATTTATTGAACAGCGGCATAATCCAGGTGGGAACTATATATTGAACAATAAGAAGGAAAATGGTACTTGCCGCCCAGCAGTAAAGCCAGGCAAACCGGCCGCCAAATTCTAAAAAACCTAAGATCAATGATAATAATATTCCTCCCAAAGCTGCCGAGAGAACAATGGATTTAATAAGGTCGGTAAAAAAAAGCCTTGGTGTTGTCTTATTGAATCCAAATTTTTCTTCAATCACAAAAGTGGAATAAATACTGAAAGGCAGGGATATCAAAAGTTTTAAAAATAAAAGAATGCCTGTAAAAAAAAGTCCTGAAACAATTGAGCCAAAATTAAATGATCTGACAAATGAATCAATAGCCTGGAAACCACCTGAAAACCAAAACACAAGAATGATAGCTATGTCAAAACTTGATGTGATAAACCCAAATTTTGTATTTGCCTTCAGGTAGTCCTGAGATTCAATGTATTTCTGGTTGTCGTAATGGTTGCTGAATTCTTTTGGAAGAGGCTGGTTCAGATTTCCAAGGTTTAAAAAGTCTGCAATATTATCAATGAGATAGCTGACTGTCAGTGTCGCAAGAATGATAATGGTAATAAGTTGTTCTGAAAAAAACATCTTTACAGAAAAGCAGTCCTAAGAATTGATCAGGTCTCTTAATTTTCCGGAACATTTAAAGGTTACAACTCTTCTGGCCGGCAGGGTCATTTCTTGATCAGTTGCAGGATTCCTGCCTTTCCTGGCTTTTTTTTCATTTACACAAAATTTTCCAAAACCGCTAATCATGATGTCTTCGCCGTTTTCAATTGTTTCCTTAATGATTTCAAGAAACTCTTCCATGACTTCATAGGTTGTTGTCCTGGATAAATTAAGCTTGTCTTGTATTTTTTCAGCGATAATCGTTTTGGTTAATGCCATAAATTCTACTCCTGCAACTAAAACGTGGCTTTTTATTTAAATTGTATTTTGAAAATTGTTTGATAAGGTACTTTATTCTCTATGTATTTGTCAAGTAACTACTGAGGATATTTAATTAAATTTATTCATGCTTATAAAACAAAAAATGGTCGATGGAGATACGTCTTGTTTTGGATTGTTAATTTTCAAATTGTCTGCTATTTTATGCGGTATGCAGTAATATCTGAAGTGTTTAAACAAATTGATGATAAAAGCCAAATTATTTTAAATGGTTATCTTTAAAAATGGAGCAGAAAAATTGATGATAAATGCATTGACGGCACTGGATGGAAGATATGCCAGATTAACAACAGAATTTGCAGATGTTTTTTCTGAGTATGGCTTGATAAAATACAGGGTGTTTGTTGAAATTGAATGGCTTAAATTCATATTAGCTGATCTGAAACTTGCACCCTTTGATGATTTAAACATTGAGAAACTTGATACTATAGCCCGGACATTTGATCTGGAAGGTGCCCGTAAAGTTAAGGAGATTGAAAAACAGACAAATCATGATGTCAAGGCAGTTGAATATTTCATAAAAGATCAACTTGATCTTTCAGGGCTTTCAGAGATAAAAGAGTGGGTTCATTTTGCCTGTACCTCGGATGATATTAATAATACCTCCTATGCATTGATGTTGAAAAAAGGCAAGGAAATCACCATTGCTTTATTAAGGCAGCTTACTGCAGATCTTGAGCAGAAGGGATTACAGTATAAATCAATTCCAATGATGTCAAGAACCCATGGCCAGCCGGCAACACCCACAACGGCAGGCAAAGAATTTATAAATTTTGCCTGGCGAATCCTGCAGGAAACAGACATTATCGATCAGAATAAAGTTCAGGCAAAAATAAACGGGGCAACAGGAAATTATAATGCACATTATTTTGTCTATCCTGAAATTAACTGGATTGAGGCTTCACAACGATTTATTTCTACCCACTTGAACCTGGAACCTATCCTTTTTACAACCCAGGTAAATCCGAATCATTCCATTGCTTTTGTCCTGCATGCCATGATCAGGGCCGCAGCAACAGTGATTGATCTGGATCGTGATATGTGGGGATATATCAGTCTGGGGTATTTTAAGCAACGGGTCAAAAAAGGAGAGGTCGGTTCATCAACCATGCCTCATAAGGTAAATCCCATTGATTTTGAAAACAGCGAAGGAAACATGGGGATTGCCATATCAATGATGGAACATCTTTGTGTTAAACTGCAAAAATCAAGGTTCCAGAGAGACCTGAGCGACAGTACGGTTTTGAGAAGCCTGGGGTCTGTATTTGGTTATTTTGCAATTGGGGTGAAAAATACCTTGAAAGGATTATCCAAGGTGGAATTGAATAATGAGGTGATACAAAAAGATCTTGATCAAAACCAGGAGCTTCTTGCAGAACCTTTCCAGACTGCCATGAGGGTATTTGGTGAAGACAACCCTTACGAGAGACTCAAAGAGCTTACCCGTGGACAGAAAATCAATAAAAAAGACCTGGAAAAATTTGTTGACAGCCTTGAAAAGGTGCCGGCAGATTTTAAAAAACGAATGAAGCAATTAACCCCTGAAACATATGTCGGGCTTGCACAAAACCTGGTTGATATTTATTTTAAAACAAATGACAGATAAATTATCAGAAAAAGACGGAACACTGCTTTTGAAGCTCGCAAGGGAAAGCATTCTGCGTGAGTTAGGGCAAGAAGGTGACACGCCTGGATCTTTGAAGGCCCAAGCTTCAACTTTAATTTTGGAAGAAAACCGTGGGATTTTTGTCAGCCTGCATAAAAAAGGAGATCTCAGAGGTTGTATTGGTAATATAGAGCCTGTCAAAACAGTTTTTGAAGGAGTCAGGGATAATGCAAAACACGCAGCCTTTAATGATTCAAGATTCAGCCCGATGTCCTGTGAAGAGTTAAAGGAGACAATTATCGAGGTCAGTATTCTGACCCAACCGCAAAAGCTTGATTACACGGATGCCAGGGATTTAATTGCAAAGCTTCGGCCTGATGTCGATGGTGTGATAATCGAAAAGAACTATCATAGTTCAACCTTTCTGCCCCAGGTATGGAAACAGTTAAAAAAGCCTGAAGCATTCTTAACCCATCTTTGCATAAAGGCCGGATTGTCACAGGATGAATGGAAATCCGGCGATCTTAGTGTCTTAACATATCAGGTTCAATTGTTTGAAGAGGAACAATAATATATGGCGGTTGATCACGAATTATTAAAAGTGATATTATCAATTGATAACTTTGATGATTTAAATCTTTTTTTTGATGATATTTTCACTCCTGCTGAACTTGAAGATATTTCTTTGAGATGGAAGCTTTTAAAGGACCTTAACAAGGGACTTGCCCAGCGTAAAATTGCAGAGAAATACGGTATCAGCCTGTGTAAGATTACAAGAGGATCAAAGATTTTAAAGAATAAGGATTCTATTGTATTAAAAGTATTAAATTCCTAATGATCCGATATGAGCTCCAATGCAAGATTTGACCATAATTCCAAATTTAATTGTTCAAGGTTTTTTGTTTTTTCCCATTTAAATTGAAACAGTTCGGAACCGGGAAAAAATTTATCAGGAGCGGTTGTCAGTATCCTGAAAACAGCGCCTAAATGAACCTTTCCAACGTCTGTAATATCTTCGCTGATCACTCCAATAAAGTGTGGGAGGTCGTTTTCAGATCTTTGATCAAGTTCTTCATTCAGTTCCCTTTCCATGCCGGAAATCAGGATTTGTTTAAAAGAATCGTTTTGAGTTTTCATGTCAATGGGATTAATATGACCGCCTATTCCGATGGACCAGAGATCATGAAGCCGTTGTTCACTTCCTTTCCTGTTATATACAGCCGTTTTTTCAAAGTCTGTCGTCTGAAGAATGATATAGGGAATAATCTGTTTATAAGAGGGATTTTTTTCTGCATCTGAGCGGTTAATAAACTCAAATCCTGCGGCAGAACAGTGGCTAATAAACAGGTCAAAGTCTAATGGCACAATACTTTTTTCTTTCACCCATGATTCTGGTAAGAGGCTTCTTTTAATACACAATACGGTCTCATGTTTAGTCACAAAAATCACCTTTTTGCTTATTGATTAATAATAAATTTCATATTTCTATCATACCTTGCACAAAAAATGAAAGATGATTTTTGGAGTTTTAATTGCAGGTTTTATCGGGTATGTAATATCAGAGAGATGAAAATATTAAATATGGAGGGGACTTGTGTTATTTTTAAATAAACATGCAATTCAAAAGATAGATCCGGATATTATTCAAACAGCTGTTGAACAGGCTTACAGGATGATGCTGAATCAAGACTACAATATGCCGGACAGAATGCATATTGCAGATAGACAAAACACACTTTTGTTAATGCCCTGTTTTTCAGAAAGTTTTTTTGCTGTAAAGCTGGTTTGGGTTTTCCCTCAAGCACAGCAGCATGGACAACCGGCAGTTAATGGAGTGATGGTTCTTTCTGATAATGTTTCAGGGCAACCTTTAGCTATCATGGATGGTGCAGCAGTCACTGCCCAGAGAACTGGTGCTGTCGGGGGATTAGGGGTCAAGCTTCTTGCGCCTGAAACCGTGAGTACTGCCGGGGTTTTAGGTGCCGGAGTACAAGGGCTCAGCCAGGCCCGATATCTTCTGTTTAACCGTAAGATAAAAACCCTTTATATTTATGATTTGTACAAAGAATCTGCAATAAGCATGAAAAGGGCCCTGAAAAAAGAATATCCAAATGTTGAATATGTAATAACCGGGAACTCAAATCAACTGGTTGAAAATTCCAGGGTAATTATTGCTGCGACAACGAGCAGCAAACCTTTGTTTGAAGTCACTCCCGATGTTGTTACGGGGAAAATCTTTATTTCAATCGGGTCATTTCGGCCCGATATGCAGGAGTTTCCGGATGCAGTGATTGAAAATGCAGATGATATTTTTGTTGACACCATGTTTGCTGTCAAAGAATCAGGTGACATTGCAATCCCTTTAAACAATCATTCTGTAACAAAGAACAGGATAAAAGAATTTGCCGGGTTGCTTGAAAAAAATACATATCCTGAAACCAGCACTGTTTTTTTTAAATCCGTTGGGATGGCCTTGTTTGATTTAACCGTATCCTCTGCTATTTACCAGCTTGCTGTGGAAAATAATATCGGGCAGGTACTTGATTTTTAGTTTGGTGATTTTTAGCCTGGCAATTTTTAACCGTAGAAATTTTTTTGTTGTATATCCGTTAAATATGATATTATCTTTGGCAATGATTATATCAATGGCCAATGAAAAAGGTTAGGAATGGAAATAGAAAATGTACTGGTTACCGGCGGTGGCGGTTTCTTAGGTAAGGCGATTGTTAAAAAGCTGTTAAAAGAGAAACTGAAAGTCGCCTCCTTTTCAAGAAATTTTTATCCGGATCTCGAAAAACTGGGTGTAGTACAGATTCAAGGAGATATAGTAGATAAAAAAGCCGTTGCAAAAGCCCTTAAAGGCATTGATGCTGTTTTTCATGTGGCTGCCAAACCGGGAATCGGGGTATTTTATGAAGATTTTTTCAGGATAAATGTTACAGGAACCAGGAATGTGATAGAGGCCTGCCTGGAAAATAAAATCAAGTATATGATCTATACCAGTTCACCCAGTGTGATATTTGATGAATCCGACATGGAGAATGTGGATGAAAGTGTCCCTTATCCGGAAAAATATCTGGCACCGTATCCTGAAACAAAAGCCATGGCTGAAAAATTGGTGAAAAATGCTTCTGAAAAAGGTCTGGAGACCATTATTCTTCGTCCGCACCTGATTTGGGGCCCTGACGATAATCATGTGGTGCCAAAGATTCTTAAAAGGGCCACCAGGTTAAAAAGGATCGGGCGAGAAGATGACCTGGTTGATTTTATCTACATTGACAATGCAGCAGATGCCCATATCCTGGCACTTCAAAAACTGATGGAAAACCCTTTGCTGTCCGGAAATGTCTATTTTATCAGCCAGGATGATCCTGTATCAAAATGGGATATGGCCAATGCGTTTTTAGATGCTGCAGGTAAACCGCCGATAAAAGGACATGCTTCAGTCAGAACAGTCTATATGGCAGGATCAATTTTTGAATTTGTTTACAAGTTTTTTAAAATTAAAAAAGACCCGCCAATGACACGGTTTGCCGCAAAAGAACTTGCAACATCTCACTGGTTTAATATTTCAAGGGCAAAAAAGGATTTGGGATATTATCCAAAAATTTCTACCCGTGAAGGCCTTAAACGATTAAAACAATGGTTTCAACAATGAGGGTAATGTGCAATGAATCATTTTAAAAAAACTGTCTCGCTCTGGTATAACAAGTTTTTAAAGGTTATTGTTTTTGCCATAAAAGGGTTCAGGGATGACCGGTGCGACCTTCGGGCATCGTCTTTGACATTATTTACGCTGTTGTCAATCGTTCCTGTGATGGCCATGGCATTCGGTGTTGCAAAGGGATTCGGGTTCAAGGAAATCTTGGAAAAACGGGTCCTTGAATTGTTTGCAGGGCAAGAAGAGGTGATCCAGAATGTCTTGGTCTTTTCAACCAATCTTCTTGAAAAAACAAAAGGCAGCCTGATGGCTGTTTTTGCTCTTACCCTGCTTTTTTACTCTCTAATAAAGCTTATCGGACATATTGAAAATGCATTCAATAAGATCTGGTGGGTGAATGATGACAGACCATTGATTCGAAAATTTACAGATTATATCGCCATTTCAATAACAGCCGGTATCCTGATCATTTTTTCAAGCAGCGCTAATATTTTTATTACAGCATATCTTTCCAGGTTTTTGTCATATATCAAGCTTCCAGGAAGTATTGAACAATTAATTTCTCTGGGATTTAATATTTTTCCTTTTCTGTCCATCTGGATATTATTTATCTTTTTTTATATTTTTATTCCAAACAAGAAGGTAGATATCAAAGCTGCCCTGGCCGGTGCCATAATTGCCGGAACCATATTTCAAGTAGCTCAAATGACCTATTTGAAGTTTCAGGTAGGTGTTTCCAATTATAATGCTATCTATGGCAGTTTTGCAGCCTTACCTTTATTTTTAATCTGGCTGCAGGCTTCCTGGGCAGTCGTTTTATTTGGAGCGGAAATTGCGTTTTCATGGGAAAATACCGAAGCACTTGAAACCCAGGATATCGATTACAGCAAGATCAGTATCCGGTTAAAGAAATTGATTGTTTTGCGAATAGTTCACCTGTGTGTAAATCGGTTTGCCAACAAAGAGAGCCCTGCTTCAGATATTGATATTTCATCTGAGATAAAAATCCCGTTAAAAATAGTTAAAGTATTATTGGTAAAACTTATTGACTGCCGTATCCTTCTGGAGGTGAATGGACTAGACAACACTGGCTATGTCCCGGCTTCAGATATAGAGTGCCTTACAATTTTTGATGTATTGACTGCTTTTGAACAAAGAGGGGATGATGTCATCCAGGTTGGCGGTACAATAGAATTTGAAGCCTTGGAAGAAAGCCTGAATGAGTTTGCCAGCATATCCAGACATTCTTCCGGAGAAAGAAATTTTAAGGATATTTAAAAATATAAGCTGTTCGCTAAAAATTAATGAAAACGTGTAATATTAATATTGTCCTGTAATTGCATTTCATCG
>JAHOYS010000135.1 GCA_019038815.1 Desulfobacterales bacterium
TTTTTGGTTTTACTTTTCAGGTTGTTTTATTTAACAATGAAAATTTAATGGAGGAATTGAAAATGAGTACAATTAAGACAAGAGGATTTAAATTTTTTTGGACTTTGGTAACATGCATTTTTTTTATAGGTCTTTTTTTTATACCCCACGGAATATCTGGGGAGCTTAAGACCGTTAACCCCGGATATCTGACCGTTGCTTTCAATGGGGACATGCCCGGCACTGGCTGGCAAGACGGTAAACTTCAAGGCGTGGATGGCGAATTAATGCAGTGGATCGCCGGAGAATTAGGACTAAAGGTCAAGCCGGCATTAATGGAGTGGTCGGCGGAAATTGCATCGGTTAAGTCTGGTCGTGTAGACATTATGCACGGAATCATGGGCTGGACGGCACCGCGGAGCAAAGCACTTCTTATGTCAGATCCAATTTACTATTATCGAAACGGTATTACTCAGAAAAAGTCTAATAATTGGAGCAAGATAGCTGATTTGGAAGGAAAAACAGTTGCAACAATTACCGGGTTTTCATGGATTCCCGAGTTAAAGAAAATCAAAGATCTCAAACTAAAACTTTATGACACAAGCGATGCAGCAATCCGTGACGTAATTTCAGGCCGTGTAGACTGTTTGCTTGCTGACCCACCTCTTGTTCAATACGCCATCTCCATGAACCCTGACTGGGGTCTTCATATGTTGAGCATTGAAGATAAAAACCTTCCAGAATTTCCAACACTTACAGGAACCGGTGTGAGTTGCTTTGGAATGAACATAGATTCCCATGAATTGCTCAAAGCAGTTAATAGTAAAATCAAGGAAATCTGGGCGAGTTGCAAAAACCGCGAGATCGCAAAAAAATACGGACTCTCTTCACCTTCTTACTTTGTGCCCGGCAACAACATGAGGACAGGCGTTGATCGCCCGAAGGAATGGCAACAGCCCAGTCTGGGGGAAGGCTGCAAATAAAATAAGCCTATATGAATTTTGACAGGAAAAATTGCCTATCTGGAAATTTTGTTTGGCTGGGGTTGAAAGACCAGATTGATCATTTAACTTCAGCCCAACCCATTGATATGCGGGAGAATATTACTTATGTCAGATATTTTACTACGTATTGAGGACGTAATAAAGTCCTTTGATGAGCTTGAAGTCCTAAAGGGAATCAGTCTCGAATTAAAACGTGGGGAGAAGATTGCCATCATAGGGCCGAGTGGCTCAGGAAAATCTACTTTGTTACGCACAATTAATTACCTGGAAATTCCGACCAGCGGACATATCTATCTGGATGGGGAACTTGTCGGTGAGAAACAAGTTGAGGAAAAATTTGTCCGGACATCTGAAAAGATGCTGGCAAGATTTCGAGCTCAAATCGGCATGGTTTTTCAGGGCTTCTACTTGTGGCCTCACCTGAATGCAATTGAGAACGTTGCCATCGGACCCCAAAAGGTTCGGGGAATTTCTAAAGAAAAAGCGTTTGCCCTTGCAGAAGAAATGCTTGCTAAAGTACACCTTGACCACAAAATAAAAGAATATCCCGAGCGTTTGTCTGGTGGACAGCAACAGCGGGTTGCTATCGCCCGCGCCCTTGCACAGGAACCGAAATTAATGCTGTTCGATGAACCGACCTCTGCGCTCGACCCGGAGTTGGTGGGTGAAGTATTGAAAGTTATTCATGAACTCGCAGATGAGGGCCGGTCCATGGTGCTTGTTACCCACGAAATCGGTTTTGCCCGCGAGGTAGCCGATGTCGTATATTTTATGGATGAGGGTGTTATTGTTGAGTACGGCCCGCCTGAGCAGGTTTTTGAAAAACCCCGTCAAACCCGAACGAAAGCATTTTTAAGCCAATTGTTTTCCCATTGAGAATAGCGAATAGGAGATCACAATGTTCGATTTAGCGCAAACCATTTATTTCAGCAAAGTCCTGATGATCGGTGCTGTTATGACCGTAAAGATAACTTTTGGGGCTTTGATCATTGCCATTATCGTAGGGTTCATTATGGCAGCAATAAGGACTTATTCGAAAATCCGACTTTTGGAAATTATGGTCAATATCTATGTCGAAATTTTCAGAGGGATTCCGCCTTTAGCACAACTTTTCATCATATACTTTGGGTTGGCCTATGCGGGTGTCAAACTCGAACCTGCGACTGCGGCTGTTCTTGGACTCGGCTTGATAGGGGGAGCTATGCTGACGGAAGTGTTTCGTTCAGGCTTGAACGCTCTGCATTTCGGCCAGAGAGAGGCTGCTTTAGCCATCGGCATGACTCCGATGATGGCTCTCAGATATATTATATTCCCCCAGGCAACACGTATCACTTTACCTCCGTTGGGCAGCTATGCCATAGGTCTACTTAAAGATACCTCCATCGTCTCGGCAATTGCAGCACCCGAAATAATGTTTTATGCACGAAATCTTGTTACTTCTACTTTTCAGACCACACTGATTTATATCTTGGCGGCCTTGTTGTATTTCATTCTCAGCTTCCCGCTTGCCCGTGTTGTTGACCGGCTTGAGAGAAAGCAGAGGGCATGGACATGATTGAATTTTTTAAATTATATTATGAACACTTGCCCGCGTGGTGGCCACAGATCGTTCCTGCAATCGGAAATACCATCGGCCTTACTGCCGGTGCTTATATGCTTGCCGTTGTGCTTGGACTGATTTTGGCCGTAGGTAAAACTAGTAAAATCGGTCCGTTCCGATGGTTCTGCACCGGATATATTGAAGTTGTCCGCGGAATTCCGTCTCTGGCGATTCTTTTCCTCCTTTACTTTGGATTGGTCCCTTTGGGGATTGTACTTGATGCCTTTACTGCCGGATTTATTGGATTAGGATTGAGCGGCAGTGCTTATATAGCAGAAGTATTCAGGGCAGGGCTTGAGGCAGTGCACAAGGGGCAACGGGAGGCGGCGCTGGCCGTTGGAATGACTCCGTTTGCCTCATTTAGATATATTACTCTTCCGCAAGCCATAAGAGTCGTTCTTCCTCCGTTGCTGAACATGCTGATCATGTTACTTAAAGACAGTTCAATCTGCTCACTTATTTCAACGCCGGAATTAATGCTGAGAGCCAAAGATTTGGCCAGCGAGTATTTTCTACCTATGCATGTTTACCTCCTCATTGGCGTTCTCTATTTTGCCTTGGCTTTTCCTCTTTCTTTACTGGCAAAAATGGTTCAAAAACGAATGAGCAGCAGCAGACGGGTGACGGAATAAAACCAGACATTTTAAGAAACGGTTTATGAGGGGTTGGAGTAATATTGATGACGATTCTAAAAGATGCTGTTAGCTTTGCAAAAGCAATTACTTTCAACGATCTTGATGTTGAAGTGATTGAAATTGGTAAAAGAGCCTTGATTGATTATGTAGGCGTTACATTGGCGGGTTGTAAAACACCCGTGAGCAGCAATATACAAAGATACGCAGAAAGGCATTCTGCAAAGCCTCAAGCTTGCATTTTTGGTACTGAAAAGAAGGTATCATGGGATCTTGCGGCTTTGTCCAATGGTGTTGCAGGACATGCCCTTGATTTTGATGACACTAGCTGGACAACCATCGGTCATCCGACTGTAACTGTTGCACCGGCAGTATTTTCAGCCGGTGAGATGATGAATATTTCAGGACGACAGGCTTTGAAAGCCTATGCTGTAGGAGTGGAAATTCAAAATAAAATGGCCGCGATGGTCATGCCTGAGGCTTCATTGAACGGCTGGCATACTACCAGTGTCTTCGGGCCTTTTGGTGCTGCAACAGCCTCCGCCTTAATCATCGGGCTAAAAAATGAACAGTTTTTGTCGGCTCTTGGAATTGCAGCTTCGATGGCAAGCGGTATCCGATCAAATTTTGGAACGATGACCAAAGCCTATCATGCCGGAATGGCCTCTTTCAACGGGGCAACCTCTGTTATACTGGCCGGTTCAGGAATAGGTGCAGCAGAAAATGCAATGGAAGCGCAAGATGGCTTTATTCAGGTCTTTTCCGGAAAAGAACCAAATCCAATTCCTTTAAATTTTGGGTCTCCTTGGGACATCGTTAAACCCGGGTTGGTGCTTAAACAGTATCCATGCTGCAGTGGCACGCATCCGGCAACTGATTGTATATTGGACATATTAAAGGAAACACCATTTACTGCAGAAGATGTTGAATCCATACATGTAGGTGTCAGTCAACTTGGAATTAAAGAACTTGTATGTCACCGGCCAAAAACTCCCACCGAAGCCCGATTCTCCATGGAGTATGCACTGTGTTCAGCTATTGTCTATGGGAAATTAGGCCTGTCTGAATTTACCTTGGAAGCTGTGAACAATCCACGAATTAAAGCGTTATTACCCAAGGTATTCATGGGGCCTGATCCCGAACTATCTGAATTAGGATTCATAGGCACGGCCCCTGCAAAATTGCGAATCACACTAAATGACCGACGGATTTTAGAGGGAAGCTGCAATTTGTCGAAAGGAAATCCGGAATTACCATTAAGTGATGAAGAGTTCAGTGGTAAGTTTATGGAGTGTGCTTCAAAAGTTCTGGATCTAAACCATTGTCGAAAAGTCTTGAAAGCTTTGTTTGAATTAGAGAAGATAAAAGATATTAATTTGATTACTCGTTTACTAAGGACCTGAAATCGAAGAACAGTTTTTAACCATGAAGGAAGGATTTTTTTATAGAGGAGATAATGGAGCCAATTCAATTGACTAATGCGCCTATACATTTCATTCTTACCGGCGGCACTGTGGATTCACGGTATGCCCCGGATAAATGTACTGTGGTTCCCCGTCAACATTCAGGGATTCCAGAGTATCTAACCAAAGTCGTTGGTCTTGGAAAGGAGGAAATAAGGTTTACAGAAGTTTGCATGAAAGATAGTCGAGACATTACTGACAAGGAAGTTGATAAAATCAAAACAACCATTGAAAACAGCTCTTTAGATCATTTTATTATTTCCCATGGGACCTACACGCTTTCAAAGACAGCCAAGTACCTTACAACGCATTTAAAAAGAAAGGATGTTACAGTAATCTTGACCGGTTCTATGATTCCTTTAAATAACTTTTACCCCACTGACGCGGGTTTTAACTTAGGTTTTGCCCTGGCTCAATGCATCAATTCTTCCCCTGGTGTCTTTGTCTGTATCTTTGGAAAAAAAATGCTGCCGGACCAAGTTCCAAATTTACATACTTGATTTTTTCAATGGGAAAAAATTTCCAATAAGTCCTTTTTTATTTCTGCAAGAGGCTCTTCTATTATTATTAATTTGATTTTGTGTTTGGTTCAGAGTAATATAGAGCTCAATGAGATTTTTTATTTAGGCCTCACTTTTGAATATAAAAAATGAGGCCTCTGACGTTCAAGGTATTGGATGATACATGGAAAAAGAAAAATTGCATGATCGCAACGAGCTTATTGCACCCGTCGTTATTGATCGCATAAGAAAAATGCTGAACGAGTTTACCAAACGCCAAAGAGTAATGGCTGAATTCGTACTTCAACATCCTGAAAAAGTAGGATATTTGCCCATTACAGATCTTGCAAAGGCTGTGGGTATATCTGTTGCCACTGTTGTAAGATTCTGCAATAAACTCGGGTATTCAGGATATATAGAGTTAAGAAGAGAAGTCCAAAACAGTATTCAAAACGAACTTTCCATTCTTGGTCGGTTTAACCTTTCAAAAAGTGCTTCGGAACAGAGTGTCGGGATTTCCGATTCTGCCTTTGAACGTATTGTCAAATTAGAGATGGAAAGTCTTGGCCATATGGTCCAATCCATCAACAAATCAGATTTTTTTAAATGCTTAAAATGGATGTCCAAGGCCAATAATGTAACGATCGTTGGTACAATGGCTTCAGCAACGC
The DNA here is from genome assembly GCA_019038815.1 of Desulfobacterales bacterium. Classification (GTDB taxonomy): domain Bacteria; phylum Desulfobacterota; class Desulfobacteria; order Desulfobacterales; family Desulfobacteraceae; genus Desulfobacula. Next base: position 5,850 of record JAHOYS010000135.1, read on the forward strand.
TTGCCGTTTATTTTGAATATGCTGCAACAAAAGTATTGCCGAAAATCAAATTAATCACTTCCGGCAGTGGTTCGGAATCGGATTATTTAAAAGACCTGAGTCATGATTCTCTTGTTTTTTTAATCGCTTTCCCACGCTACCCACAAGCGACCATTGATCTTGGATATCTTGCTAAGAAAAAAAAGTGCCGGATCGTAGCATTAACCGACAGCCACCACTCTCCTATTGTTCAATTTGCAAATCTTACTTTTCTTATTCCGATCAGTGTTACATCTACTGTGGATGCATATGCTGCACCTCTTACATTTATTAATACTCTGATTACAGAATTCACCATACAATATCCGGATAAAATCAGAAAAAATATGAATGCTTTTGAAGAATTTACCAAAGGAATGAAAACCTGGCATCAGAGATAAATTTTATTTTTTTATGTCAGTAATAAATTTCAAAATATTCTCAAAAATGATTGTTTATCTATGACACCTTTTGGTGTTTCCCCGTGACATCACAGCTTTATATAAAGAAATTATTTTTATCTTTTTGATACCCCCCCCCACACACACGCATGATATGTTCGACCACAATAGAAAGGAAATATTAAATATTATGATAATTAATATTTCTTCTTGACATGATATGTAATAAATATTACATATCAATTTAATAAAGTCATTCTCGCGTTTTGTTGGCGCTGGCAATTTACTTTAACTATACTAATGAAAGGGCTCTTAAAATGGATAAAAAATATGATGCTATAATTATAGGCGCGGGCATAATCGGTTGCTGCACCGCTTTTGAACTGTCCAAAAAAGGTTACAAAACTTTAAATATAGACAAGGAGAGTGGAGCCGGGGAGGGATCAACCGGCAATTCATGTGGAAATATTCGGTTCTACTACTCCACCCGCGATGGGGTCGCCCTGGCTTATGAGTGTGCCTGGTATTGGCACAATTGGCGGGAATACCTGGAAGTGGATGACGAACAGGATGTCGCACAATTTCATAACACGGGATCCGTGTTTATTAAAAACCAAGTCCTGGATTGGCCAAAAATTAAAAACCATTTTGATGAAGTTGGTGTCAAATATGAAGAATGGGATCTTGCAACCATAAAGGCGAAGATCCCAATGGGGGATTTCCATTCTTTTTACCCGCCCAAAACACCGGATGACCCCAATTTTTATGACGAACCCACCGAGGTTCTTGAGGGTGCTTGTTACACCCCGGAATCAGGATATGTGGGCGACCCCACTTTTTCCACCAAAAACGTGGAAGACGCGGCCAAGGCCAAAGGCGCCGGGTTTTTATATAATAAAAAAGTGACTGGGATAAGGCAACAGGACAACAGGGTGCAGGGAGTCACTCTGGAAGATGGTACTCAAATTGACGCTTCCATAGTGATCAACGTGTCCGGGCCCCATTCATTCCAAATCACCGAGATGGCCGGGCAGTCCGATAACAACTTAATTAAGACCAAGGCGCTTCGGCATGAAGTGCACGTGGTTCCGCCGCCACAAGGATTCAAACCTCTGGAGAACGGCTATCACACAAACGATGCTGATATCGGTGCCTACTACCGGCCCGAGGCTGGTAATATGATTCTTACCGGAAGTGTTGACCCTGCCTGTGACCCCCAGGAATTTGTGGATCCGGACAATTTCAACCGCGAGGTCACCACTGAACAGTGGAAAGCACAGGTTTACCGCCTGGCCCGCCGAATTCCCGAACTGCCCATCCCAAACAACCCTATGGGAGTAGTGGATCTATACGACGTAAGTGATGACTGGCTGCCCATCTATGACAAGTCAGACCTGGACGGCTATTACCAGGCCATCGGCACCAGCGGAAATCAATACAAAACCGCGCCCGTAGTGGGGGCTATGCTGACAGAAATTATTCAGCAGGTAGAAGACGGCTACGATCATGATGCTCAGCCATTGGAATATAAGCTGCCGCACCTGGGCCTGACCATTGCCACCTCTGTCTTTCACCGCAAGCGTGAAATCAATCCCAACAGCAGTTTCAGTGTGGTGGGTTAAATTGACATATTAAATTAGCTATAAGGAGATATCATGGCTTCCACACGTATTGAATGCGATTCCCTGGGGGAAAAGAGTGTCCCAAGTAAAAGCTACTACGGGATTCAGACACTGAGGGGGTTGGAAAACTTTCCCATTACCGGAATGCCCATCTCATCTTATCCCATTTTTGTAAAAGCCCTGGCACTGGTGAAAAAATCAGCGGCTAAGGCCAATAATGAACTGGGTCAACTCGACTCCAAATTGGCCG
>JAHOYS010000180.1 GCA_019038815.1 Desulfobacterales bacterium
TTGTCTGAATAGTATTCTCTCTCATTTAGATTTTTCCTTTTCGCGAAATATGGAATAAAACATATTCGAAGTTTCGAATATATTTTATTTGGTTTGTATATAGCAGTGACTGCTTTTTTATCCTGGAAAACAGCCATAAATTTTAAAAATATACCTTGGAAAACAGCCAATAATTTGGTAATTATACCTTGGAAAACAGCCATAACCTAATCAGTATTTGCTTTGAACAAAGGGAGTCTGGCACATGAAAAGAGATATTTATAAATTATTAATAGAATGGAAAAATGATGAATATCGGCGTCCTTTACTCCTCCGGGGGGCACGCCAGGTAGGAAAGACACATATTGTAAATCAATTTGGTCATGATGAATTTGAAACATTCATTGATCTTAATTTCGAAAAAAACCCAGAATACAAAGAAATTTTCAAATCCCTGAATCCGGATGATATCATTGAAAACATTTCTCTTTTTACAGGTATGAAAATTGAGCCTGGCAAAACTTTATTGTTTTTAGATGAAGTACAAGATTGTCCTGCAGCAATTATGGCACTCAGGTATTTTTATGAAGAAAAGCAGTCTTTGCATGTTATTGCAGCCGGCTCCCTCCTGGAATTTACAATTAGATCTCAAGGATTTAAAATGCCGGTGGGCCGTGTACAATATCTTTTTCTTTTTCCCCTGTCCTTTGGAGAATTTTTGGATGCACTGGGAGAAGCAACTCTTCGAAAGCACATATCAGATCCTGGGCATTTAAAAAACTTACCGGATGCGATTCATCAAAAACTCAATGATTATATAAAAAAATATTTTATGCTTGGAGGAATGCCTTCGGTAATCAGTCAATATATAAGAAATCGTGATATAATCGCGTGCCAACGTATTCAGCAATCAATAATTGATACATATCTTGATGATTTCGGTAAATATGCCAGTCAAACTAAGCATCATTACCTGAGTAAAATATTCAATGCCGTACCTACCATGGTCGGGCAGAAATTTAAATATTCCAGGGTGGATAATACCATAAGATCAAGGGAGCTTAAGCAAGCCCTTGAATTATTGGAAATGGCCGGGGTTGTCAGAAAAATCAAAAGAACAGGCGGAGCCGGCCTGCCATTAGAAGCTGGAGCAAAAGAACAGCATTTTAAAATGCTGTTCCTGGATATAGGTCTTTTACATGCTGTAAATAAAATATATTCAGACACAGTGCAGGCAAAAGATTTGAACAACCTGTTTAAAGGCTCTGTAGCAGAACAATTTGTCGGGCAGGAACTTATAGCATGTCAGAACCCCTACACCAGACCCAGTTTATACTATTGGGCAAGAGAAGCAAAAAACAGCAATGCTGAAATAGATTTTCTCATTCAAAAAGATTCCATTATCCTGCCCATTGAGGTTAAATCAGGAGCAGTTGGAAAAATGAAAAGTCTATTTATGTTTTTAGAAAAATATAAATCAAACCAGGGTTTAAAAATATCCCAGGCCCGCTTTTCAGAAGATAAAAACATTTTATGCCTGCCATTTTATGCAATTGAGACTTTTATCAAAATCTTTCTTTAATAAGCCATTTATCCCAAAACAGAAAAAGTGCTGTCTTTGATGATTTCACGGTTTCGAGAAAAAATTTTAGTATCAAGGGTAAAATCAACAATCCCCTTTTGCTGATTGGGGACAGGCAAGGAAGGAATCCGTCTGGCAATGCGATAAACCTGTGCCTTGAACTGGTCGCCCGTTTTTGTGAATATCTTGATAGTACCCCTACTATCCTCTGATCTCTTTGCTAAAAAAGGGTTGAAGATAATCAATTAATATCCGAATATACTGGCGAGTAAATATGGTATTAGTTCCCACGAGGAAACTTTTCAATTGAGCGACAACTACCAAAAGTATTAAACGCCTTTCCAACAAAGGCTCTCAGCGACTGTATATAGACAAAAAGCTCACCCTATCCAAGCTTGGTATTCACTATAATAAGTCCTAAAATTATCAGCATTATTGAAAGGGCCAGGTACATGCTTAAAGGTTCCCCCAATAAAACCACACCGAAAAAGACCCCGGCCAGCGGCATCAGAAAAACAAATGAATGCAAGGTGGTCGCTCCGAATTTTTGAAGCAGATTGTTCCAGGCGATAAATCCATAAGCAGCGACGATAACCGATTGGTATAAAAGTGCATTTATAATCGTTGCATTTAAAGTTTTTACCATTTGAGGGTCCCATAAATAGCCACCAAGAAAGAAAAGAGGTGTGCAAAATATCATGGGGTACCAAGTGATCTGTATCACATTGAAGTCATGAATAATTCTTTTAGCATAAACAATATTGCATCCCCAAAAGAAGGCAGCAAAAAGAATCATTAAATTACCGGCTCTCATATCATGTGATAATTGCTGGTTATCGAAAAAAAGGACTATGACACCTAAAAAACTAAAGATCAATCCCAGCACCTTTTTTAAAGTAATATGATCTCCTGGGATAAAAAAATGAGCCAGGACCATTACGAAAAAAGGCAAAAGATTGATGATTAAAACCCCGTGAGAAGCCGTTGTCTTTGTCAAACCCAAATACAGGAAGATTGATTGCAGGATAAAAAATTGGGAAAGAGTAAACAGTTGCAGTGCCTGTTTTTTATTTATCCTCAAAGACTGCTTTTTAAAGGCTGCCCACAAAAAAATTACAAAGGCTGAAATTCCAAAGCGTAATCCGGCTGCGGTGAAGGCCCCAAAACCGGTTAGACTGAACTTTATCGCAACCGCATTCGAACCAAAAAGCATGCACAAAAAAACAGCATACAAAGATGCCCCAAGTGTCATTTGATTGTTGGATGAACTATTCTCCATAACTTCTATCCTTATAAAATTCTCATGTATGCTAAGAAATACTATTCATCAGTTTTTTATCTTTATCACACGGAGGGAACCCTTTTAGAATGGCCTTCAAAACAACAAAATGATGTTGATTCGTAAAAACAGCCTTGGCTATGGCATACCCTTTTTTATCGATGGATGTAATTGTGAAGGTGCAGGTTACTGTGTCATTGATATATACGGGTCTTTTAAAAAACAGAGATATTTCTGTTCCCAACCATCCGATCTGACCGCCTATTTCAGTCAATATGCTCCCCACTAAAAGACCTTGGCAAATACAACCGTCGAATTTTTTTGCTTTCGCAAAATGTGGATCGAAATGAACCGGGTTAAAGTCTCCTGAAATGTCGGCAAATTGAATCACATCTTTTTTTACGAATGTGCGTGATACACAAAAAGTATCCCCAATTTCCAACCCCTCAATTGCCTTTTGCCTGATTTGAGACATCTTTCCTCCATAATTTCTGTTTAAGTACGATAAGATATATGTTTGACTTTGTCAAATAAATTATTGCCAACGGCAACTAAAAGCTTGACAATGTAAGTTAAAATAGGGATTATTAAATTTATTAAACTGAACAGATTTTAAATTTAGGAGGTGAATATGAAAATCGATCTAAGTTATGTTGAAAGAATACGTCGTTTTAATCGGTTTTATACACAAATTCTTGGTTTGCTAAATAACAAACTTCTCAAAAGTGATTATTCACTGGCAGAAGCCCGAACTTTATTTGAACTTAATCAAACATCCAATCTCGTTTCTAGGGACTTGTCTCATCAGCTCCATCTTGATCCAGCTTATCTCAGCCGTCTGTTGATGCGATTTGAGAAACAAGGATTAATTCGTAAAAAGAAGTCTTCAAAAGATACTCGAAAACAGGTGCTTTCACTCACAACCAAAGGAGAGTCTGTCATTGTCAAGCTCCAGAAGATGTCAAATGATCAGATCCAATCATCTTTACCTGATAGAACCGAGGAAGATCTCGAACAGCTTGTCGAAGCGATGGATAGAATAGAACAAATCTTTACCGGCGAAAAGCCTCAATCAAAAACATTTACGCTTCGCTCCCACCGTCCCGGGGATATCGGCTATATTACATACCAGCATGCTATGTTTTATTCCCGGAACTATGGATTTGATACAACCTTTGATGCCTATGTGGCTTCGGGTTTAGCACAATTTGCAATGAACTATGATACGCAAAAAGAGCACCTTTGGGTTGCCGAAGATGGTGCAACGCCTGTGGGCTCAATTGCAATCGTTAAAACAGAAGAAACAATAGCTCAACTGCGCTGGTTTTTGGTAGAGCCACAAGCCGGCGGGATCGGCCTGGGGAATAAACTGCTCCATGAAGCGGTTGAATTTTGCAAACGAAAGAACTACCCCAAAATCATTTTATGGACAGTGAGCAATTTATATGCTGCCCGCCATCTCTATGAAAAATTTGGGTTTCAAGTCACTACCACAAACACTCACCAGATTTGGGGACAAGAGCTCACTGAAGAACTATGGGAAATAGAATTGTAGAAAGGTATGGTTATTAAGATATATTGTTCCCAATTTAAAAAGAGAACAATAATGGTATTAGTCGTGACCGGAAAAATTTTGAAGAGAGCGACAACTTCCAAAAGAACTGCCGGGTGTTCAGCATTAAGACAGCTAAGAGCACTATAAAGTGTAAGGCTCTTTTTTTTATTATTTTTCACGGCCAATAGGATAGCAAGAATCATATTTTGTTTTCGATTGTTTTATGCATGATATTGAGCAGAAAGATGACAAATATCATTGCCTGGCAGGTGAAAAGAGCTAAGCGCCTGAAATCGTTACTTCAACAACTCTTTTCCTGGCATGATTGTCATGATTGATCACCACAATCTGCTGCCAGGTGCCGAGTCGGGCCTTATTGTCTCTGACAGGCACGACAATGGAAGGGCCAATGATGGCAGCCTGAACATGGGAGTGGCCGTTTCCATCATGCCAGGCCAGTTCATGCTGGTATTGGGCATTGGGAGGGGCAATTCGGTTGATGGCATCTTTCAGATCCTCAATAACGCCGGGTTCATATTCAATAGTCGTGACAGAGCCGGTTGAGCCAATGGCGGTAATATGTGCGGTACCATTTTTGATTTCAGATGCTTTTATAATACCCTCAACATCAAAAGAGATATCATTTATTCCCGGGCCGGTCTCCTGATGCAAGGTAATGGTATCAAAAAACGTTTTTGCGGTATTCATAGAGATCTCCTTAAAATGGATTCATTTTATTAAAACCTTTTTTCAAGTCAAGATAAAATTGTGTTCTTGATAAAATTTGCCGGCGATATTATGGTGCTATTTATTTAACCTGTAATCATAGGGTATAAATGGACCATAGCTTAATTGACAAGGTATTTCCAGATCTTGATAAAAATCTTTTAATAACGGTAAAAAACAGGGTTGATTCTTTTAAGGAAAGCCTGGAAAGGTTTGGGGTTCAAATTGATCTGGATTCTGATTTAAAAGCTGATTTTATTAAAGTTTTGCTTTTCAGCGAATTTATTGCATCAAATTTTATCAGAAATCCAGGTATTTTTAAAGATCTTGTCGACTCAAAAGATCTGTTTAAATCATATTCAAAACATACGCTTGCAGCAAGGCTTGAAAAGAAAATTTCCAAAGACATGGATGTGGCAATGGTTAAGGGAGGCCTTTTGCAGGCCAAGTTGTACGAAACCATAAGAATCGCATGGCGCGATTTAACAGGGATAGCCAAACTTTCTGAAACGCTTTGCGACCTTTCAAATCTTGCAGATGCCATTGTCGATAAGGCCATGGCGGCTATTTATGATGATGTCTGTGAAAGCTATGGTCTTCCGGTGGACAGCGAAGGAAATTTTCAGGGAGTGATTGTACTGGGCATGGGTAAATTAGGTGCTGGAGAATTAAATTTTTCTTCTGACATTGATCTTATTTTTGTATATCCCAACAATGGATATACAAACGGTGAGACTATCATTTCCAATGAAGAGTTTTTTACAAAAGTATGCCGCAGATTTTTAAAGTTTTTTTCTACAGACTCCCATGGAATCAATTTTTATAGAGTTGATACCCGGTTAAGACCTTACGGTGATGGCGGCCCCCTGGTGATGAGCAGTTCAGCTTTTGAAGAGTATTATCAGGCCCAGGGACGAGAATGGGAAAGATATGCCATGATAAAAGCAAGGCCGGTTGCCGGTGATATTGAGGCGGGCTTTAAGCTTTTAAAAATTTTGAATTCTTTTATCTACAGACGATACTTTGATTATGGATCTTTTGATTCCTTCCGGGATATGAAACAGAGAATTACACTACAGGTAAAAAATAAAAAATTACAAAATAATATCAAGCTGGGTGCTGGTGGAATCAGGGAAATAGAATTTTTCGGACAATTGTTTCAGTTGATCAGGGGGGGGGTTGAGCCCAAATTTCAGGAACGAAAGATCTTAAAGGTTCTGGATCTGTTACAAGTTCATGACTGCATTAATGCGGCAACAAAAAAAGATTTAAAAGGATCATATCAGTTTTTAAGGATGGTTGAAAACAGACTCCAGGCCTATGCTGATCTCCAAACCCATGATATTCCTGAAAAAGAAGACCAGAGAAAAATTCTGGCACTTTCCATGGGGTATGGTGCATGGAATGATTTTGAACAAAGTCTGAAGGCCTGCATGCAGACGGTTCACTATCATTTTAATCAACTGCTGGTGTCAGAGGAACAGGAAAAACCAGACAAAGCAATGCTGGATCTTAAAGAATTATGGGTCAATATTAATGATCCCCAGTTTGCTGTAGATTCCAAAGCGATTGAAGGATTTAAAGATCCTGACAGAGTGTTAAATATTTTAAGATCTTTCGAAGAACACCCCAATACTAAACGCCTGACACCTAATGGAAGAAAAAAACTGGCCAGACTGATTCCGGTTTTAGTCAGGAAGATCGGTCAGCAAAATGATCCTGAGGCGGTCTTGGTTAAATTAATTGATCTGATCGTCACCATTGAAAGAAGGACCTGCTATCTGTCTTTGCTCATAGAAAATAAAGGTGCGCTTGAAACATTGATCACACTTGCTCGGAAAAGTCCCTGGATCATTTCTTTCCTTTCAAAGCATCCTGCCTTGCTGGATGAACTCATGCATCCTGACACACTCTATTTCCCTCCGGGTAAAAAGTCCTTGGAAAAAGAAATGGAGGCCCGTATGGCAGGCATTCCATCAGGCGATCTGGAATTTTTGCTTGAACAGTTGTGTGTTTTTAAACAAATCAATTATCTGCGGGTTTCTGCCGCAGATGTAAGCGGTGATTACCCATTGATGAAAGTCAGTGACCATTTGACATATATTGCCGAGACCGTCCTTGTCCAGGTATTGTTAAGTGTATGGGATATTGTGACACAAAAATATGGTTTTCCTGACGGAATATTGGACAAAAACCCTGAACACTGCGGATTTGCTATTATCGCATACGGCAAAGTCGGTGGACTTGAAATGGGATATAAATCAGATATTGATATTGTTTTTTTGTATGAGGCAGAGTCCGGAGTTACAAAAGGCAAAACAAAAAGTATTGATACCACCAGGTTTTATTCAAACCTGGGCCAGAGAATCATCAACGCCTTAACCATGCATACACCTGCCGGCACCTTGTATGGAGCAGATATGAGGCTGAGACCGGGAGGTAATTCAGGAATGATTGTCTCCCACATTGATGCTTTTGAAGATTATATGAAAAATCAGGCCTGGACATGGGAGCATCAGGCATTGATCAGGGCCAGGCCTGTTGCAGGTGACAAAGAGCTTTGTTCAAGGTTCAATGATATCAGGAAGACCGTTTTGACAGAAAAAAGGGATGCCAAAGCATTAAAAAAAGAAGTCGGCGATATGCGGGAACGCATGCGGGATGAGCACTTAAAATATACTAAAGATTTTTTTGATTTAAAGCAGTCCAGGGGCTGTATTGTGGATATTGAGTTTCTGGTTCAATATTTAATTTTAAAAAATGCCCATACCTGTCCTGACATCACCATCTGGACGGATAATATGAGGCTTTTAGAAAGCCTTGATGCAGAAGGGATTATTACAGGATGCGATAGTGAACGACTCCAGAACGCTTATCTTGCCATGCGAAAGACTGTACACAGGCTCAACCTTCAGGAAAAGAGCCTGCAAATTAATCAAACTAATTTTTTAGAAATAAGAGAACATGTCATTGATATATATGATCAATATTTATCAG
>JAHOYS010000206.1 GCA_019038815.1 Desulfobacterales bacterium
AGAGCAAATGATAATTACAGCAAATTAAAAGCATCCTATCTGTTTTCAGATATTGCAAAGAGAGTGGATGAATACCAGCTTAAAAATCCGGGAGCACAAATCATCCGCTTAGGGATTGGGGATGTTACAAGGGCTCTTGTTCCTGCCGTGATTAAAGGATTCCATGACGGTGTGGATGAAATGGCCAATGACGTCACATTCAGGGGGTATGGCCCGGAACAGGGATATGCTTTTTTAAGAGAAACAATTGCAAAAAATGATTTCCAGGACAGGGGAGCAGATATCTCAGCAGATGAAATATTTGTCAGTGACGGAGCAAAATGTGATACTGGAAATTTTCAGGAATTGTTTGCAAAGGATATCACAGTGGCTATTCCTGATCCGGTATATCCGGCATATCTGGATACCAATGTCATGGCCGGCCGCACCGGTGAGTTTGAGGATGGCAGATATAGCGGGATCATTTACATGGATTGTTTAAAAGAAAATAATTTTCTCCCGATGCTGCCGGATCAAGATGTGGATCTGATCTATCTTTGTTTTCCCAACAATCCTACAGGGTCCACGGCGACAAAAGAAGAACTTGCCGTGTGGGTGAAGTATGCAAAGGAGAATAAGGCGTTGATTTTATATGATGCAGCCTATGAATCCTTTATCCGTGATGAAGAACTGCCCAAAACAATTTATGAAATTGAGGGAGCAAAAGAAGTAGCGGTTGAATTCAGAAGTTTTTCAAAGACAGCAGGATTTACAGGAACAAGATGCGGGTTTACAGTGGTGCCCAAAGACTGCATGATTTATAATTCAAAGGGGGATAAAGTATCTCTCCATGCCATGTGGAACAGACGGCACACCACAAAATTCAACGGAGTATCCTATCCGGTTCAAAAAGCGGCAGAAGCAGTCTATTCTGAAGAAGGCAAAGCCCAGATAAGGGATCAGATTGCCTATTACCTGAACAATGCCGATATCATAAGAAAAACTGTTGAATCCCTCGGGTTTGATTATGTTGGCGGAAAAAACTCCCCCTATATCTGGATAGATGGAAAAGACAGGGAATCCTGGGACTTTTTTGATCTGCTTTTAACCAAAGCTTCTGTGGTGTGTACACCGGGCGCAGGTTTCGGCAGGTGCGGTAAACAATATATTAGAATCAGCGCATTTAACAGTCTTGAAAATGTAACAACGGCTATGGATAGAATTAAAGAGGCATTAGCCAGGAGGCACACATAAAATGAACCATTTTTTCAAGGTCAAAAGTCTTGAAGAAGTGATGGCATTGACAGGAGAATTTTCTCCTGTTGAATCTGAAAAAATACCGATATCCAAAGCTTTTTCAAGAGTCCTTGCCCGGGACCTGGTTGCAAAACAAGACATGCCGGGATTTAAGAGGGCTACCATGGACGGGTATGCAGTCGTGGCACAGTCCACATTCGGGGCATCAGAATCAGGCCCTGCCTGGCTTGATATAGTCGGAACCATTCTTATGGGAGATATTCCGGATTTTACTCTTAAGTCGGGCCAGGCGGTTAAAATTTCAACCGGTGGAATGCTTCCTGACGGGGCGGACAGTGTGGTCATGGTGGAGCATACAGAGCAGATTGATGAGCTTTCGGTTGAAATTTATAAAAGTGTGGCTCCGTTACAGCATGTGATTGATGCCTCGGAAGATTTTGCAAAAGAAGAGACAGTATTATCCAAAGGAACATTTATTCGCCCGCAGGAAGAAGGCCTTGCGGCAGGACTCGGGTTTGCGCATATTGAAACCTATAAAACACCAAAGGTCGGTATTATTTCAACCGGGGATGAAATCATTCCCATAGAAGAAGAGCCCCTGCCCGGGAAAATCCGGGATATCAACTCCTATACCCTGTCAGGTTTTATCAGGGAAGCCCATGCCGTACCGGTTCGTTACGGTATTATAAAAGATGATTTTCCGGCCTTGAAAAATGCAGTTGCAAAAGCCCTTGAAGAAACGGACATGGTGCTCATTTCCGGAGGAAGCTCTGTGGGAACAAAGGATTTTACCATTGATGTCTTATCGGCTTTACCGGATACGGATATCCTGGTCCACGGCATGTCTGTGAGCCCGGGGAAACCAACAATTCTTGCGAAAGCCGGGAAAAAACCGGTATGGGGACTGCCCGGCCAGGTGGTGTCTGCCATGGTGGTTCTTAAAATCGTGGTTATACCATTTTTAAACAGGCTCAAGGGGCTTAAGGCCAGGGACCGGGTGATCAGGATTCCTGCGAGGCTGACACGGAATGTATCCTCAGCACAGGGCAGAAGGGACTTTATCCGGGTTAAGCTTGTAAAAAAGGAAAACATATTGCTTGCAAAACCGGTTTTGGGTAAATCCGGACTGATCAGAACCATGATTCATGCAGACGGGCTCCTTGAAATCGGTGATCATGTTGAAGGCCTGGAAAAAGACACCATGGTGGATATTATTCTTTTATAACATATGGGGTCAGGCTTTTCTTATTGTTGTTTTTGGAATGACCCCGCCCAAAAAGAAAGAGAGATAGTACCAATGAATTCCAAAAGAAATGTATATCTTGATATGAAAAGTATTGAAGAGGCAAAAGAAATTCTTTTTGATCATTTTGAAGATATAGTGACAAAAATTGAAACCCTTGATGTAGTGAATGCTAAAGGCAGGGTTTTGGTAAAGCCGGCGATAGCAACCGTTTCTTCTCCCAATTTTCATGCGGCCGCCATGGATGGCATTGCCGTGGATGCAAAAGTCACATTTGGGGCAAGCGAAGATGCTCCCAAAACCATTGTTCCCAATCATAATGCCTTTTGGGTTAATACCGGCCATGTCATGCCGGAAGGCACCAATGCCGTCATTATGATCGAGCATCTCAATATTATTGATGAAGGCAGTGTTGAGATTGAGGCACCGGTGTTTCCCTGGCAGCATGTCAGGAAAATGGGTGAAGATATTGTGGCCACTAAATTACTGTTTCCAAGAGGGCATAAGATTAATTCCTATTCCCTTGGTGCGCTGTTATCAGGTGGAATATTTACAGTGGATGTTTACAAACAGCCTAAAGTCCTGATTATTTCGACCGGCTCAGAACTCAAGCAATGGCATGAAACCAGTATTGATCAGCTTAAACCCGGGGATGTGGTGGAATCCAATTCTTCTGTTTTGGGCGGGCTGTGTGAAGATTATGGGGCCCGTTTTGAACGTCACCCAATGCTCAAGGACAATCTTGAAGGTATTAAAAAGGCTGTGGAAACAGCAGCAAAACAAGATTATGATTTGATTTGTATTATTGGCGGATCTTCGGCCGGGTCTGAGGATTTTGCAAAACCTGTGATTTCCTCCCTGGGTGTTGTTTATGTTCACGGGATTACCATGATGCCGGGTAAACCCATGATGTTTGGCAAAGTGTTTGATACCCCGATATTTGGCATCCCGGGTTACCCTGTATCGGCCATTGTCGCCTTTGAACAATTTGCAGGCCCTTTGCTGTTAAAAATGCAAAAGCTTCCTGAAAGAGAAATAACAAAAGTTTTGGTTTCTCCGGCAAGGAAAATTGCTTCAAAGCTTGGCCAGGAAGAATTTTTAAGGGTGAAAATCGGTTCAGTGGACGGACAGCTTATTTCTTCCCAATTGCCCAGAGGGTCAGGAAGTATCACCACCTTGACTGAAGCTGACGGTATTATCAGGATACCTCGAAATATTGAGGGAATCTCAGAAAATGAGAAAGTCCAGGCCCAGTTGCTGCGCCCCTTATCTTCCATTGAAAATACCATCGTGATTACAGGTTCACATGATAATACCCTGGATCTGCTTACCGATCAGATAAAATCAATAAGCGGCGATGTCAGTATTTCATCAAGCCATGTGGGCAGCATGGGCGGTTTGATGGCCATTAAAAAAAGGGCCTGTCATATGGCCGGTGTCCACCTTTTGGATCCTGAGGATGGCAGCTATAATATTTCATATATTAAAAAATATCTGCCTGATCAAAAGGTTTGGCTTGTCAATCTTGTCATGAGGGACCAGGGACTTATTGTGCCAAAGACAAATCCTAAAAACATTCAGTCCATTGAAGATTTAAAAGACAATGACCTGCAGTTTATCAACCGCCAGCCGGGATCAGGCACAAGAATTTTGTTTGATTATAAGCTCAAGACCCTTGGCTTGTCTCCTGATGATATTCAAGGCTATGAAAATGATGAATACACTCATATGTCTGTGGCTGTTTCCGTTCTTTCAGGAAGGGTGGATGCAGGGCTCGGTATCCAGGCGGCAGCCCGGGCACTTGATCTTGATTTCATTCCGGTTGTGACAGAAGAGTATGACCTGGTCATTCCGGACAGGTTTTATAAGACCCGGAAAATTCAGGTTTTACTTGAAACCATTCAGACCAGGGAATTTCAGGATCGGGTTATATCTCTTGGTGGATACAGTACTGAGAATACCGGCAAGATTATTTACGTGTGACCTGTCAGGTTGCTTGTGATCTGAAATAAACTGAACGGGAAAGAACCGTTCGTTAAGAAGCAGTTCTTTCCCGGGCTTGTCTTTCAATTAATAAGGGTGAAGTTCAACCCTTCTGTTTAATGAACGGCCTGTATCAGTACCATTCAGCGCAACAGGTTTGGTAAATCCAAACCCTTCGGTTCCCATTCTACTATCTAAGATACCTTTTCCAATCAGATAATTTTTAACGGCATGGGCACGTCTCATGGAAAGATCCATGTTATACGCGTCAGTACCGACATTGTCGCAGTGGCCTTGAAGTTCAACACCCATGACAGGATTTTTTTCAAGGATTTTTGCAACATCATCCAATAAAGGATAGGCTTCTGTTTTTATCACATCTTTATCAAAGTCAAAAAGAACATTGTCAAGCACCCAGCATCCAACCGAATTAACTGTCGCACCAAGCGGGGTTCCGGGGCATTGATCTTCATCATCATAAACTCCATCTTTGTCACTGTCTTTTTTTGGTGCCACAACCGGGGCGGCAGGAGCAGGGGCAGGAGCAGCAACCTTTTTTTCAAGGAATACTTTTTCAACAAAACTTCCCAGGCCTGCGCTGGTTGCCAATTGGTCCGCAGTTGAATAAAAACCGCATCCTCCGATGGTTGCAACCTTTTTTAAAAGAGCTTCTCCTTCCTTTGCATCCCCTACAAGGATGGGATAAAAACAGATGGAAGAACCATAAAGGTCTTTTAATCCTTGTGCAGAAGCCAATATGTCTCCGGGCAGATCAAGTCCGTCAGTGATAATAATAACGGCATTCATGGCACCTGAAAGTCCTTTAAGGTCAGTCCCTGTTGCATTAATTGCTTTATACAGCGGGCTGGTTCCACCCGGTTCGGTAATTTTCTCAAAATTATTTTCTAAGTTGTGACTGAAATATTTTTCCATTCCATAAAAGAGTTCTGTTGAATTCTTTGATACTTTAGGAGAGTGACCAAATGATCTTAAGCCCGCTGTCTGACCCATTTCAGGAATCAAATCATTCATCCTGTATACAAGAGCCTGGGCAATATCAAATTTTTGGTACATGGACATGGAGCTTGATGCATCAAACAGTATCATGAAATTATCTACTTTTGAAGCATACATACTCTTGTCAAATTGTTCTGCTTCAAATGTCGGCAGGGTACTCATCTGTTTTTGTGCGCATCCAAATAAAAAAAGGAAGGCAAAAAATGTTAATAAACCTCTAATTAAAAGTTTCATGTCTCTTTTCTCCTTTTGTTTTAGGTATTGAAGTGGTGTTTTAATAAAAAAATATTTGAACTGAACATATTAACCTGTCTTTTACAGGAAAAATGGCATGAAATCAACTTTTCTTTATTATCTTGCAATTAAAGCTTAAGAATTATATACGAATGCTGTTTACGAAAACTGAATTAATAATAAAAAAATTGATAAGATATGGAATTACATCAGGGGATCATTCTTGGCATTATACAAGGGCTTACGGAATTTTTACCGGTAAGCAGCTCCGGGCATCTTGTATTGGGACAGACTTTTTTCGGGATTACCCAATCGCAACTGACATTTGATATCAGTGTTCATGTGGGAACACTTCTGGCTGTCCTTGTAATCTATTCTTCTGATATTATGGCCATGATATCCTCAGTTTTTGGATTTCTTTCCAGGGCAGTTTCGTTTAAACCAGTCGCACATTTGGTAAATGAAGATAAAAATCTTCAAATGGCGGGTTTAATTGTGATCGGTTCTATTCCAACAGCAATCATCGGCCTTTTCTTAAAACAATTTGAGCATGTTCTGTTTACCTCAGAGGTTCTGGTAGGTTTTATGTTGATTCTGACAGGAACAATTCTGTGGGTTTCCCGCAAATTTTATTTCAGTGAAAATAAATCAACCGGGTTCAGCATTAAGAATGCGTTTTTTATCGGGATAGTTCAGGGGCTTGCCGTCATCCCTGGTATTTCACGATCCGGAAGCACCATCGCAGCTGGAATGTTTGCAGGGATTGACAGGCATATGGCAGCTAAATTTTCTTTTTTGTTATCAATCCCCGCAATATTGGGTGCACAGGTTTTGAGTATAAAAGACATGATAAACAGTGGTCTAAGCATTGACCCTGTAACAATATATGCTACAATTGCTTCGTTTATAACCGGGTTAATTGCTTTAAAAATACTCTTGACCCTGGTTCATTCGGGTAAATTTCATTTATTTGCCCCTTATTGCTGGCTTATAGGGTCACTGGTCCTTTTATCAAAAATTATCTAAAGGAGATATGATGCATCCCGGGATTTTCAGAGAATATGATATAAGAGGTGTTGTGGGCAGAGATATCGAAGAAGAGGATGTGGTTAGCATTGGCAAAGCTTACGGCAGCCTTTTAAGCAAAGAGAATAAAAAAATCGTATCTGTTGGAAAAGATTGCAGGCAGACCTCTGATAAATTTTCTCAATTGTTTATCCAGGGAATCATCTCCACGGGGTGTGATGTCATTGATATTGGAACCTGTCCTACACCTGTGCTTTATTTTTCCATACAGCATCTGAACCTTGACGGTGGAGCCATGATAACCGCAAGCCATAACCCGCCGGAATATAATGGATTTAAACTCTTGAGCGGCACGGATTCCATTCACAGCCAGGGATTACAGGATATTCGCATTATTATTGAAAATAAAGAATTTGTTCAAGGCGAGGGCTCGGTAATCCAAAAAGATGTTATCACTCCCTATAAAGAGTATATTATAAATAATATCAATATAAAGCGCCCCATGAGGATCGGGATTGATGCCGGCAATGGTACCGGTGGAATCACAGCCCTTCCGGTATTGAAAGATCTGGGGTGTGAAGTACATGATATTTATTGTGATATGGATGGGACATTTCCCAATCATGAAGCTGACCCCACCCAGAAAAAGAACGTACTCGACCTGATAAAACTGGTGAAAGAGAAGGGCCTTGATCTGGGTGTGGGATATGATGGAGATGCTGACAGGATCGGTGTTGTGGACAAAAACGGTGAGGTGGTCTATGGAGACCAGCTCATGGTGATCTATGCCAGAGAAATCCTTCAACGAAATCCCGGGGCGACCTTTATATCAGAAGTCAAATGCTCAATGGTCATGTATGATGATATTCGAAACCATGGCGGCAATGCTATTATGTGGCGGACAGGCCACTCGCTGATCAAGAAAAAAATGAAAGAGGAAAATGCAGCTATGGCCGGTGAAATGAGCGGGCATATGTTTTTTAAGGACAGGTTTTTAGGATTTGACGATGCACTTTATGCGACCTGCCGCCTGCTTGAAATCATGGCAGATACAGGCTTAGGCGTTGACGAACTCATCCAGGATCTTCCCAAAACATTTACAACGCCTGAAATCCGTGTGGATTGCCCGGACGAGATTAAATTTAACGTAGTAGAAAAAATTGTTGCACATTTTAAGGCCAAACAGCAGGATTTGATTGATATTGACGGGTTAAGAGCATTGTATGATGATGGATGGGGACTTGTAAGAGCATCCAATACCCAGCCGGCCCTGGTACTTCGATTTGAAGCTTTGAGTGAAAAAAGACTGGATGAAATAAGAGAAGAGATAGAATCAGTATTAAAAATCATTATAGAGGAGATA
>JAHOYS010000386.1 GCA_019038815.1 Desulfobacterales bacterium
CCGGCTTAAAGGTTTAAATTTGTGAAGGCAGAGGATAATATATAATGCTTGAAAAAACACCCTCATGGAAGAAAAAAATCGTCTCTCCGGACGATGTATTAAAAAAGATTGCGCCGGGAATGAACATCTTTATCGGCACGGGTTCAGCTGAACCCCGAACCCTTGTGAACTGCCTCATGCATGCAAAGGGATATCACCTGCAGGACCTGACCCTGATCCAGCTTGTCAGTTTCGGGGATGCTATCTCATATAAGGCACTGCAATCCAAAAAATACCGGCTTAAAACTTTTTTCTCAGGATGGGTATCGGCTGAAGCCATCTCAGCAGGCCAGGTGGATCTGGTCCCCTCAAGATTTTCAGCCATCCCCCTGCTCATGAAAGAAGGACAGATTCCCATTGATGTTGCCTTTGTTCAGATAACACCTCCCAACAAGGCCGGGTACTGCAGCCTGGGTGTAGGAGTTGATGTGGCCAGAAGAGCAATGGCCCAGGCTGATCTTGTGGTGGGTGAAATCAACCATGAAATCCCTTTTACTTTTGGAGACACCTTTGTTCCCCTGGATGCCTTTGACATGATTATTGAATCCATTGACCCGCCGTTTTATTTTCCCAGGTTTCCCGTGGACCCTGTATTTGACAAGCTGGCCGCTAATGTTGCTTCTGTCATTGAGGATGGCAGCTGCCTTGCCTTTACGTTTGGGCCGATTTTTGAAGCCCTGCCTAAACATCTTGCCGGGAAAAAAGATCTGGGTATCCATACCCCTTTTTTTACGGATGCATTAATGGAACTGGTTAAAAGCGGTGCGGTAAGCAACCGGAGAAAAGGCCTTTTCAGAGGAAAGTCTTTAACGGCTTATGCCCTTGGCAGTAAAGATTTAATGCAATTCATTGATAAAAACCCCATTGTTGAATTTCAAAGCATTGATAAAGTTTTCAACCCCATGGAGATTGGGGAAAATCATCGGTTTGTGTTTATTATCCCGGTCAGACGAGTTGATCTTTCAGGCCGGGTAGTCCTGCATAACAGCAAAGGACATGTCACAGCAGGTCCCGGTCAGATGGCAGATTTTTTTAATGGTGCTGAACTCTCCCGGGGCGGCTACACCATTATAGCCCTTCCCAGCAGAAACCGTCAGGGAACTCCCAATATACACCTTTCAGTGGAAAACTCTCCTGATTTACTGAGTCTTCCCGAATCCATTGATCTTGTGGCAACAGAACAGGGAATTGCCCATTTACGGGGAAAAACCTTAAGAGAGCGTGCCCAGGCCCTTATTGAAATTGCCCACCCTGAGGACCGGCCCGAACTGGTTGAAGGGGCAAAAAAAATAAATATCCTGTATAAGGATCAAATCTTTCTGGCAGGCAGCACTCATTTTTATCCCGGTGATATTGAGACCCGGCATATGTTCAAGAATAATATTAACGTGCGTTTCAGGGCCATTAAACCATCTGATGAAGACCAGATGAGGCGATTATTTTACAGATTTTCCGACAAGGGCATCTACTACCGGTATTTCAGCCCCATAAAAACCATGCCCCATGAAAAAATGCAGGAATACGTAAATGTTGACTATCGGGATGTGCTCTCTATTGTCGGCCTTGTGGGAGAACCGGGACAACAGACTATTATTGCCGAAGCCAGATTTGCCAGGCATCAGAACAGACCCTTTGTGGATACTGCATTTGTCGTGGATGAAGCGTATCAGGGATATGGGATTGCCAGCTATCTGTATCAGATGCTGGCAAGGCTGGCAAAAGACAGAGGTGCACATGGCATGACTGCTGATGTTCTTGCATCAAACAGAGCCATGCTCAAAGTATTTGAAAAAGGCGATTTCCCGGTTCAGGCCAAGATGGAACAAGGCATTTATGCATTAACCATTGATTTAACCACTCCAAAAAGCTAACAGTGACTTCAATGAAAATAGTGCTTGCAACCTGCGGATCCAGAGGAGATGTTCAGCCCATGATCGTGCTTTCCCTGGCTTTAAAATCTGCAGGCCATGATGTTCTTCTTGCAGGCCCCCCGGAAAAAGCCCTGTGGGCAAAGCAACTGGGATGTCCATACATTAAATTCGGCCGGAATGTTACCGCTTTTTTAAACAATATGAAGGATGCCGTCAGCCTTCGTACAAACATGGCTGCCATATTTTTTGTACGGCAGGAACTATATTCTCAATTTAAAATTTTGCCTCAAATTATTAAAAATGCAGATCTGGTAATTGGATCATCTTTAATGTTTGCTTTGTCCTCAATTGCCCAGGCCATGAATATAAAGTATCGGTTTATTGCCTTTACCCCACAGCTTTTCCCATCAGGTGACCATCCGTTTTTAACCATAAAAACTCAAACACTTCCTCAATGGGGCAATGAGATGTCATGGAAAATTGCCAGCCTGCTGGACAAATTCAATATCACTTTTTTAATAAACCGGCACAGGAAAAAAATGGGATTATCACCCATTAATAATGCATGGGACCATATTTTGGGAGAACATACCATTGTTGCCTGCGACAAAGAGGTTGCAAAGGTACCTTTGGATGTTAAAAAGACCTTTGTTCAAACCGGATATCTGCATATGGATTTGCCTGATGAGCCCCAACCGGATCTTGGCCGGTTCCTTGAAAATGGTTCCAAGCCAGTCTATGCAGGCTTTGGAAGCATGCCCCCTGAAGACCAGGCCAAAAATATCCCTTTGCTTGTAAAAGCAGCAAGGCGCGCTGGCAAACGAATTATTATCGCTAAGTTCTGGGAAAAATCGTCAGAACATAAATTTTCCCGGGATGTCTTTTTTATTAAAAACTATCCCCATTTAAAACTTTTCCCCAAAACAGCTACAGTCATCCATCATGGAGGTGCCGGAACAACTGCTGCCGCAGCCATATCAGGTGTTCCTCAAGTGATTGTCCCGCATATCCTGGATCAATACTTTCACGGACAAAAGATTTACCGGTCCAATATGGGACCAAAATCTATCTGGCGTGCAAAATTAACCGCAGATAAATTAGCTGCGGCACTGGAAGACTGCCTTTTCAACCCAAAGATTAAACAAGCTGCTAGAAGAACAGGAGAATCAATTGACCGGGATAAATCTTTACAATTGACCGTTAAAACAATTGAGCAGTCATTTTGCTATAAAAACAGGGCACTCTGATTTATGAAGCACCTGGTGAGCAACACTGCCAAGAAACAGTCCGGTAAAATTCGTAACACCTCTTGAGCCCATAACAATCAGGTCAATTTTCTCAATTTTGGACACATCAGTTATTCTGTTTCCAGGAGCACCTTCAAGAATACGCGCCTCAAACTTCACTTCTCCCTGCTCAAGCATTGTTATAAACGGCTCAACAAGCTCTTCAGATGCTTTGTTGATTTCATTAATTGCCTGCTGGAAATAAGGTTCTGCCAAGACAATCGGGAACCTGGCATGGCAATGCAGCAGGACAATCCTGGCATCTAAAAGTTTTGCAAGTTTAATGGCATACTCGGTTGAACGGATTGAATGGTCTGACCCGTCAACAGGGTTCAGTATCGTTTTGATTTCCATCATATCCTCCTTTCCAGCCTGTTTGTAAGGCTGGCATAGATATAGGATAAGTATACTATTGTCCCGGCACGATGTCACTTGATTTATTAAAAAACAAAGTAAATATTGACAACACCTACCACAATGTGATACTTGATGTCTCTTTAAACAACCTTACGAATTGAGGGAAACGATCATGAGCAAAAAAGGGGATTACCATTTTGAAACAAGAGTAATTCATGAAGGGTTAAAAGATACTCCCTGGGAAGGCGCCACTCTCCCGCCCATTTTTCAGACTGCTGCCCATTACCATGAGAGTGCGGACAGCTTGAGCAAAACATTTGCCGGCCAGACCCAGGAGCATATTTATATGCGCTTGAGCAATCCCACAAACCGGTTTCTTGAACAAAAACTTTCCTCCCTGGAATCAGGAGCAGGCGCTGTTGTGACCGGCTCCGGCATGGCAGCCATTAACAATGCCTGCATGACCCTGCTTTCCTCCGGAGATGAATTTGTAGCCAGCAGATCACTTTTCATGTCTTCATATACACTTTTTACAAACATTTTTAAAAAATATGGCATCAGTGTAAAGCTTGTTGATCCGCTGAACCCTGACGAAATTGAGCAGGCTATCAACGAAAAGACCCGGTTTGTCTATATGGAAACCATCACCAACCCTGGAATGGAAATTGTCGATATCAAAAGTATTGCTGAAATTGCACATGAAAGCGGTATACCGCTTCTGATGGATAATACATTAGCTTCACCCTGGCTTTGCAGACCCATTGAACTGGGTGCAGACATTGTGTTGCATTCAACAACCAAGTACCTGTCCGGTCATGGTGCGGCCCTGGGGGGTGTGGTGGTGGACGGCGGGAACTTTGACTGGGCCCGGGAAAAATTCTCTGATTTTGCTCCCTTTGTTGAACAAAAAGGGAATCTTGCATTTCTGCACAGACTGTTCAAAGAGTATCATATCAATTTCGGCACCACTCCAGCTCCGTTTCATTCTTTTCTTACCGCCATTGGATTAAACACATTAGGCCTTCGCATGGAACGCCACATGGATAATGCGATAAAGGTTGCCGCCTTTCTAAAAAAACAGCCAAAGGTTGAATGGGTTAATTTCCCGGGGTTTAAAGACCATAAATGCCATGAAATCGCCAAAACTCAGTTTGAGCACAAGGGTTACGGTGCCATGCTTACTTTCGGGCTAAAAGACCAGAAATCATGTTTCAGGCTCATCGATCATCTTGATATAATTTTAAACCTGGCCAACCTCGGGGACTGCAAAACCTTGATTATCCATCCCTACTCATCACAGTACATCTCCTTTCCCGAAGACTTGAAAAATAAACTTGCCGATCCCAGCCTACTCAGGCTTTCCCTCGGCGTTGAGCATGCCCGGGATATTTGCAGTGATCTGGCACAGGCCCTGGAAGCCGTTTAACAGATGAGTGAATATATCGAACAGGACCAGACCGGAGCGACTGTAGGAATTGTTGAAAAACAATTTCTTACCTTTGCTGCCCCGCCAGACAGACTGAAACTTGAAAGCGGAGCCGATATCGGCCCTGTGACCATTGCCTATGAAACCTGCGGGGCTTTGAACAAGGATAAAAACAATGTCATTCTTGTACTCCACGCACTTTCAGGAGATTCCCACATGGCAGGATATTATAACCCTGAAGATTCCAAGCCGGGCTGGTGGGATATCATGGTGGGTCCCGGGAAAGGGATAGATACGAACCAATATTTTGTGATCTGCGCCAATATTATCGGCTCCTGCGCCGGATCAACCGGCCCTTCATCCATAAATCCTGAAACCGACAAAGAATATGGAACAAAATTTCCCCTCATTACCATTGGCGACATGGTTGAAACTCAAAAGGCCTTGATGGATTATCTGGGAATCAAATCTATTTTATCGGTGATCGGTGGATCAGTCGGCGGCATGCAGGTGCTTGAATGGTGTGCCCGATATCCGGATATGGTCAGGTCAGCCATTCCCCTTGCAACAACCACACGGCATTCAGCCCTTGCCATTGCCTTTAATGAAGTTGCACGGCAGGCCATCATGGCTGATCCCAACTGGAATGACGGACATTACTATTCAGGCAAAAAACCGGATATGGGTCTTGCCATCGCCAGGATGATCGGACATATCACGTATCTGTCCGATGAGTCCATGCGCCTGAAATTCGGCCGGAAGCTCCAGAACAGATCTGCCTTAAGTTTTGAATTCGGTGCTGAATTCCAGGTGGAAAGTTACCTTCAACACCAGGGCAACAAGTTTATTGAGCGGTTTGATGCCAATTCTTTTTTATATATCACCAAGGCAGCAGATTATTTTGATCTGGCAAGACAATATGGTTCAGGGTCTCTTGTCAAAGCTTTTTCAAAATGCAGATCAAAATTCCTTGTAGTCTCTTATACCTCTGACTGGCTCTACCCAACATATCAATCAAAAGAGATGGTCAAAGCCATGAAAAAAAATAATCTGGATGTCAGCTTTTGTGAAATTGATGCTCAGTGGGGGCATGATGCATTTTTACTTCCCAATGACAGGCTTGATAACCTGATCAAAGGCTTTTTAAGGAGTGCATCCCATGAAACTTGATCAGCTCAGATATGATTTGAAAATTATTGCTTCATGGATCAAACCTGAATCCAGAATACTTGGCCTTGGTTGTGGAGAAGGAGATCTGCTTTACTGGCTTAAAAAAGAGAAAAATGTCAGGGAAAGGGGCATAGAGATAGAAGAGTCAAAGGTCGTAAAATGTATTGAAAAAGGGCTCTCGGTTTTACAGGGAGATATTAATGAGGAAATTGAAGATTACCCGGACAATGCCTTTGACTATGCCATCTGTTCCCAGACCCTTCAACAGGTCTATGAACCGCCAGGCCTGATCCATTCCATGATGCGGGTGGCAAAAATGGGTGTGGTCAGTTTCCCGAACTTTGGACATATCAAGGTCAGGATGCAATTGGCATTTACCGGCAGGGCACCGGTAACAAAAGAGCTGCCCTATTCATGGCATGACACCCCTAATATCCGGGTCTTAAGCCTGAATGATTTTGAAAAATTTTCCAGTCAGGTAGGATTTAAAATTCTGAAAAGGGCTGCCATTAATACGAAGAACAACCATCGCCAAGGCAAAATGGTAAATTTTCTGCCCAACCTGTTTGCCACCTATGGCATCTTTTTGATCGGTAAGGAATAAACATGAAAAACACTGAAGCAGACAAAGAAATAATTGATAAAATCATCAAAATCAAACAGGAACTTGGAGACAGACTTGTCATTTTGACCCATCATTATCAAAGAAAAGAGATTGTTGACTTAGGCGACTACAGGGGAGACTCTTTTGGCCTTTCCCAGCAGGCGGCCGGGGATGAGAGGGCTCAATACATTATTTTTTGCGGAGTCCATTTTATGGCAGAAAGCGCAGCGATTCTTGCCAAAGACCACCAGACCGTACAAATTCCTGATATGGATGCCGGTTGCTGGATGGCGGATATGGCAGATTCATACCTGGTTGAAAAGGCCTGGAATGACGTTACCGCCATTGTGGGAAACGATACTGTAACGCCCTTGGTTTACATGAATTCTGACGCCTATATCAAGGCCCATTGCGGAAGAAACAATGGAGCTGTCTGCACTTCTTCCAACGCGCCCAAAGCCTTTGAATGGGCCTTCAGACAAAAAGAAAAAATCTTTTTCTTCCCGGATGAGCATCTTGGCAGGAATACAGGAAATCATCTCGGCATCCCGGAGGACAAGATGATTGTCTGGGACCCTGAAAAAACATTGGGCGGCAATAGTGAACAAGATATTAAAAAGGCCAAAGTCTTTTTATGGAAAGGATACTGCCTGGTTCATACACGGTTTACCACCGATGACATGGAAGCCATTCGAAAAAGCTTCCCTGCCGCAAAAATTGTTGTGCACCCGGAATGCACACAGGAAGTCGTCAAGGCGTCTGATGCAGTGGGTTCTACAAGTTTTATCGTCACCTATGTGGCCGATGCCCCGACAGGTTCCACAATTATCATTGGCACGGAAATCAATTTGATCAAACGGCTTGCCATGGAATATCCAGACAAAAAGATACTCCCGTTAAAAGACTCATTGTGCCCCAATATGTATAAAATAAATTTAAAAAACCTTCTATCCTGCCTTGAAAATATTGGAAAAACAAACATTGTCACGGTTGATGAAACTATAAAAAAAGATGCCTTCATTGCACTTGAGAATATGCTGAACTTGTAAAATTATAAAAGGCTTTACATTCTTTCTTGTTTGAAATCAGGTTGTTCTATATAATCCTTTTGCACCATTCTTATGACAAAGCGACCATCGGGATTAACATAGTTGATAATCCATGGTTTTTTAAAAAAGGGGAGGGGTATATGAAACAGTTTGACTGGAATCCGGGAAGTCTTCTTGAAATGTCAGGATATTACTGG
>JAHOYS010000204.1 GCA_019038815.1 Desulfobacterales bacterium
TTTTAAGACTTAATGGTTACTTAAATTAAACTTATCCCCACCATCCCCAGCCGAAACTGGCAACGAACAAAATACAAAAGGCAAGTGTAGCAATCAGATATAAATCTTCTTTTGCCATGATATGTCCTCCTTCCTAAAAAGTTTTAAGAAATGATAGTTTAAGCATCTGCTTCTTTGGTTACATCCATGGTTTCAACGTCTGCACGCCTGATCTGTTCTTCAGAAGTGGTAGACATTTCAGCCTTAAAGCAAAGAGCCCACATCATGATAATACCCACTATCCACCAGACAATCTGCCATGCCCATAGTGCCGGGAATCCACAGAAGGTAAAGGCACTGTTACCCAGCATAATACCGGGTCCAAGAGCAAAGAAATACCATATCGGAATAATAATCTTCATCCTGGAACGCCATATTTTACCACTCTCAGAAGGTCCGTCAATGCTGTCAAGCCATTCTCTGACTTCTTTTTGCCGGGCATCGGTTTCTTCAGTGTTTTTGAATCCAAGCCCGCGGCAGCCGTATGCCACAACAAACCCTGCAAAAATGCCCCAGAATGCCGTATGCATTGATAAGGGGTATTTCCAGACAAAGTAGGTTAACATATTTACGGCAATACCGGCAGCAAGGCCCAGGGCTGCACCTATGCTTGGGAATTTAAAACCCCAGTGGACACCGACAAGCATCAGGTACATAATAGTACCAAATGTCGTTGCAAACCCGCCGATCATAACAATGGCATCAGATGAGGTGAGACTCACCACAACCGCTGCAAATGTTAAAAGTGTGGCCATAACACGGTTGGTCCAGATCTGTTCGGAATGAGATCCTTTCTGACCCCTGACATATCTCCACCAGACATCTCTCTGGATAATGGTACCACCGGTTCCGATATAGGGAGCGGAGGTGGAGTGAATGGCGGCAATAGCGCCAAGAAAAACAAGACCAAGAACAGGTCCGGGCAAGAATTTTGTCATAAGTTTCGGCACAACATCGCCATTGTTGGCAATGATCATCTCTCCGGACAGTTCGAGTATTTTAGCACCCATTCCCTGGAAAGCTGAAAAGAAAAATAAACAGACCCCGACAACAAATGTTGACATGAAAACCTGCTGCCATGCAAGGGGTTTAGGAGATGCAATACCAAAGTTCCACAGAATAAAAGCAGGAGATGACTGAATACCCATGAGTGCAAACATATAGGTCAAAACCATCACTGCGGTCCAGCCGCCGCCAATTCCAAAGTGGATAATCCCTGGTACCTGCGAAAAATTAGGAGGAAGGGCTTTTACTGAGGCTGAAAAACCGCTCCAGCCGCCAAAAACAGGGGCTCTGATGACAAAAAATCCCAGTAGTATGATACCACCGACCAGAAGCACAAACTGAAGAACCCCTACCCAGGTACTGGCTTTAAGACCACCTGTGACCACATAAAACCATACAATAAAGGCCATGAATATCAGGCCGATTGTCGGTGGAACGCCTGCCACCCAGTAAAACAGTTTTGATGCTGCTATCAGCTGGATGCCTGAATAAAAAATTGAATATAAAAGGGCTGCAATAACGACCAACCATCGAATAAATTCATTATTATAGTAATAGGCAAACATATCACCCGGAGTAATAAAGCCGTAGCGTTTACCCATGAGCCAGTTTCTTTTGGCAAAGAACGCTCCTGTAATAGGAATGGTCAAGACATAGAATGAGGCAAAAGCATATACCAGCCCCACCTTCCAGATCAAACCTGGATGCCCTACAAATGTCCACCCGGAAAAGGAAGCAGCAGTTGCAGCCATCAAAAATGCTATAAAAGGGATGGAACGCCCTGCAATTCCATAACCTGATGCGGTTTTTTCAGTAAAGAATCCTTTCAACCCCCACCAGAAACAATAAATAATGTATATTCCTAACAATAGAAATACCCAAGTTTTCGGTTCCATAAAAATTTTTCCTCCTGTTTCATATTTTTTTTGAATTTGGATGGATCACTTCATGATTATCATTATTCATTTAAGGATAATCAGGGCATATTACACCACCTCCTTTAATTTGTGATTGGGGACAGGGTTAAATCTGTCCCCTTTCTTTTATGTTTAATAATTTTATGCCTTGCTGCCATACCCGATTTTCCCTAAGGATTCTTCAATTTCATCCAGGGATGTATAATCATCAATGGTAGCAGGGATTTTATAATCTTTTTTATCTGCAATGGCCCGCATGGTACCTCTTAAAATTTTACCGGATCTTGTTTTGGGAAGCCGTTTGACAATTGTTGCGGTTTTAAATGCAGCAACCGGGCCAATCTTGGTTCTGACCAGGCCAATGACTTCTTTGACCACCTCCGCATGATCTCTTTCAACACCGGCATTTAATACCATCATGCCCAGAGGTATCTGCCCCTTGAGCTGGTCAGCAACGCCCATGACCGCACACTCGGCCACATCCGGATGTTCGGCAATGACTTCTTCCATGCCACCGGTGGACAGCCTGTGACCTGCAACATTGATGATGTCGTCTGTTCTGGCCATGACAAAAACATAACCGTCTTCATCAATAAACCCTGCATCAGCAGTTTCATAATATCCGGGGAATACGCTCAGATAGGAATCGATATATCTTTGATCCTTCTGCCAGAGCGTGGGCAATGACCCCGGAGGCAGAGGCAGTTTAACTACGATGGCACCAATATCACCTGCGCCAATCGGGTTTCCGTCATCTCCCAGAACAGCCAGATTCCATCCCGGAGCCGCTTTTGTGGGAGATCCCGGTTTGACATCAAACTGGTGAAGCCCGACACAATTGGCTGCAATGGCCCACCCGGTTTCGGTCTGCCACCAGTGATCAATTACCGGTACCTTGAGAGCGTTTTCCGCCCAGGTCAAGGTGTCCGGATCAGTTCTCTCACCTGCCAGAAACAGATAGTTGAAGCAGGACAGATCAAAATCCCGCATCATCTGAGCACTGGGATCTTCCCTTTTAATCGCCCTGAATGCCGTGGGCGCCGTAAAAAGAGTGTTTACCTTATGCTGGGAGATAACTCTCCAGAACACAGATGCATCCGGCGTCCCAACAGGCTTTCCTTCAAAAAGTATGGTGGTACATCCCTTAAGAAGGGGGCCGTAGACAATATATGAATGGCCTACGACCCAGCCAATATCTGAGGCTGCCCAGTATACATCGCCCTTATCAACCCCGTAAACAGCTCCCATGGTCCACTTTAAAGCCACCATGTGTCCGCCGTTATCCCTTACAACCCCTTTGGGTTCTCCGGTTGTGCCGGAAGTATAAAGGATATAAAGCGGATCAGTGGCTTTTACAGGGACACAATCTTGAGGAACTGCCGCTGCCATTTCATCATTCCAGTCAAAATCCCGGCCGTCTATCATGTCTGCCCGGGCCTGGGGTCTTTGGAATATTATGCAGGAATCAGGTTTGACATCAGACAATTCAATTGCCTCATCTAAAAGCGGCTTGTATTCAATGACCTTTTTCACCTCAATACCACAGGATGCCGATACTATTACTTTGGGCTTGGCATCATTAATACGGGTGGCAAGTTCATTGGCTGCAAATCCGCCGAATACCACAGAATGAACAGCCCCGATCCTGGCACAGGCCAGCATTGCAAAAACTGCTTCCGGGATCATGGGCATGTAAATAATAACCCTGTCACCCTTACCTACTCCTTTAGATGCCAGAACCCCGGCAAATTTCGCAACAATATCTTTAAGTTTAGAATAGGTATATTTTCTGATGGTACCTGTTACCGGGCTGTCATAGATAATGGCATCCTGATCACCCAAGCCGTTATCTACATGAAAATCAACGGCATTGTAACAGGTGTTTGTTTCTCCACCTGTGAACCACCTGTAGAAAGGCTTGTTTGAATCATCCAGTACCTTATCCCATTTTTTATACCAGTGGCAGTCTTCAGCAATGGCTCCCCAAAATCCGTCAGGATCATTTATGGATTGATCATAAGATTGGGCATACAAATTGGACATACAATAACCTCCAAAAAATTTCAGCGGATAATTTTATTATTTTTCAACCATATTTTTAATTTCTTCTACAACTTCAGGATTTGCAAGGGTCATTACATTACCCACATCCCCTTTATTGGAGATAGCGCCCAGCACCCTTCTCATGATTTTTCCCGACCTTGTTTTCGGCATGTCCGGAACCAGCCATACTTTTCTGGGTCTGGCAATTTTTCCGATCTGCTCACATACGGCTTCCGAGATTTTTGCTGCAAGTTCATCCGTTGCATCAATGCCGGGCTTAAGCGCAATATACAGATCAGGTTCCTTGCCTTTGATTTCATGATTAACCGGCACAACCGCAGCTTCAGCAACTTCTTCAACGACAAGAGATGCAGACTCGATTTCTTTAGTACCCAGTCTGTGGCCGGACACATTGATAACGTCATCAATTCTGCCAAGAACCCTGTAGTAACCGTCTTCAGACATGGTGGCTGCATCACCGGTCAGGTATGGCCAGTCTTTCCAGTCTTTGCTGTCGGGTTTTGTATTATACATTCCAAAATAGGTGTCAACAAATCTGTCCCTGTCACCCCAGATGGTCTGGAACATTCCAGGCCAGGGATTCTGGATACAGATATTACCTGCAATGCCGGGTTTCTCAACTTCATGGCCTTCATCATCATAGATAATCGGATGAATTCCGGGAACACCCGGACCTGCACTGCCAGGTTTCATGGGATTAAGACCTGGCACGGTACTGCAAAGGAATCCGCCGGTCTCTGTCTGCCAATAGGTATCAACAATAATGGCTTCTCCCTTGCCAACAGCAGATTCATACCATTTCCATACAGCAGGTTCGATGGGTTCACCAACGGTTGTCATGTGTTTGAAATGATAATTATATTTGGCGGGTTCATCGGGCCCGAGTTTTCTTAAGGCCCTGATGGCTGTAGGTGCGGTATGAAAAATGTTGACATCAAGCTCCTGAGCAATTCTCCAGGATCTTCCGGCATCCGGATAGGTTGGGACCCCCTCAAAAATCACAGAAGAGGCACACAGGGCAAGCGGGCCGTAAACAATGAATGAATGGCCTGTGATCCATCCGATATCTGCCATACACCAGTAAACATCTTCAGGATGAATATCCTGGATATATTTTGACATTGCCGTCACATAGGCAAGGTATCCGCCGGTACCATGCTGGCAGCCTTTGGGTTTGCCCGTAGTCCCGCTTGTATACATTAGAAAGAGAGGATCTTCACTCAACATCTGTTCGGGTTCAACCCTGGCACCATAATAGTCTTTTAATTTTTCATTTACAAAAATATCTCTTCCCTCAACCATTGGGGTGTCGGAAGAATACTTACCCGGATATCTTTGCCATACCAGTACTGTATCAACTGTCTGACCCTGTTCCTCAGCAATTTGAACCGCCTCGTCGGCATTGAATTTATGATTGAGAAGTTTTCCTGCGCGGTAGTAGGCATCTGTGACAATCAATACCCTGGATTGGGAATCAACAATTCTGTCGGCACTGGCACTGGCTGAAAATCCACCAAAAACAACCGAGTGAATCACACCTAATCTTGCGCAGGCAAGCATGGTAATGGGAAGTTCCGCCGACATGGGCATGTGGATAGTGACCCGGTCTCCTCTTTTAAGTTTTGCCGTATCCCGTAACAATGCAGCAAATTCATTCACCCTGACATACAGTTCCTGATAGGTGATGTGCTGAACATTTTCTTCTTCCAGTTCAGGAACAAAATGGATGGCGGTTTTGTTTTTATTGTCTTTTAAATGGCGATCAATACAATTGTAGCTGGCATTGAGTTTTCCGCCTTTAAACCATTTGTAGCAGGGGGCGTCACTGCTATCCAGAACTTCGTCCCAGTACTTGTACCATGTTAGCAGCTCAGCAAATTCTGTATAATAATCCGGAAAATTATCCAGACTGAACCTGTCAAAAATTCCTTCATCGGTAAGGTTGGCCTGAGCAATAAATTTTGTGGATGGATAATAATAATCTTCCTCTTTCCAGTGAACAGCTATCTGGGCCTCAGTGGTTTCGACAACTTCATCTTGTTTTTTGCTCATGAATCATCTCCTTTGGTTTGATATTTGATATCGGTTTGAATGCTAAGTTCCTAAAATTACAAAGAAACAATAAAGTGGGGCACCACCTCCCTTTTTTATAATTTTTTTTAAAAAAATATATATTGCAACTTAAAATTTTTTTTACTTAAAACAGTCTGCTTTTCCTACTATCAGGTCAAGTACAAGCAACGTACCGAAGGAGAATAAAATCGTAGTCATTTAGTGAATTCGATTTATGTAATATATGAATTATTAAGAACGAAAGAGGAAGTCAACAAAAAAAACTGTTTTTTTAAATAAAAAAGAAAGAAAATTTCTACAGAAATTTACAATGCCTGTATTGCTTGATAATAAAAAGATGCTAACTTGTCAAAATCCTTGGGAATAAAGCGCCTTAAACATTGTTTGATCTCCTCAAACAAGAAATTTTGAGTAAAAAATAAAATTTTATTGCGTGAAAATAAACTTTTCGTTTATAGTGTCTTCGTGAATTATTAGTTTATTAAATCTGAAAGAAGAAAGGGTATAAAAAATGAAAAATCCTGTTGATAATTACTGGAACCTCAAACTGGACTCTGTAAAAGAGAACCTTGAGAATAATAATTTTGAAGTCTTTATCGCTCAAGATGCAAAGGCTGCAAAAGAAATTGCCATCAATGATATCATCCCCAGGCTTGATATTAAAAGTGTTTCCTGGGGTGGTTCAATGTCCTTTGTTGCCACCGGCCTTTTCCATGAGCTCAAGGACAAGCCGGATATTAAGGTACTCAATACTTATGATAAAACCCTTTCAAAAGAAGAAATGATGGACTTAAGAAGGCAGTCCTTAATGGTGGATTTGTTTATTACCGGTACAAATGCAGTCACTGAAGCAGGTCAGCTGGTTAATCTTGATATGATAGGAAACAGGGTTGCAGCTATAATGTGGGGTCCTAAAACCGTATTACTAGTAATCGGCAGAAATAAAATTACAAGTGACCTGGAAGATGCCATGATCAGGATAAAAAATTATGCCGCCCCTGTAAATACCATGAACCTTGATAAAAAAACACCCTGCAGCAAAACCGGTGTCTGTCATGATTGCAGCAGCCCTGACAGAATTTGCAACTACTGGACAATTACTGAAAAAAGCTTTATAAAAAACAGGATTAAAATTATTCTTGTAAATGAAGATTTAGGATTTTAAAACATGCAAAAAATTATGGTATTCCAGCAGAACGGGTCCGGGAAGAGTAAAATAGATGGCATTAATAAATTTGGTGAAAAACAATTTATTATTAAAACATTTGACATTGACAAGCCATTACCCCCTGTAATTGATGATACATCTGACTATTTGCCTGATAACATTGATGCAGATATTGTTCTTGATTTTTTAAAACATCGGGATCTTGCAGATGATTTAAGTGTTTTATGCAAAAAATTAAATGTCCCGGTTATTGCTTCAGGCAAAAAGATAACAACCGGGGATGCCATCTGTCCTCCAACATGATGCACCCTTTCAAGACAGGGCTGTCTTGGGGATTATGGCCAGATTTTTGGTGCGCCGGAAATTGAAGTGTTTACAAAAAAAGATATTGTTACTGAAATTAAAGTATTAAAGGGTGCGCCCTGCGGGGCCACATGGAATGCTGCAGAAAAAATAAAAAATATGCCCGTTAAAAAAGCATTGACAAGATTTGGTCTTGAAGTTCAGTTTTTTTGCACAGCAGATCCGGCATCATGGGATCCAATATGGGGGAAAAGCCCGGTACATGTTGCAGCAGACATTCATGCGGCTGTATTAAAAACCTGTTTAAAGAAAAAAAATAAACTTCAGATCAAGGCTTGATTAACTA
>JAHOYS010000256.1 GCA_019038815.1 Desulfobacterales bacterium
TTTGTTGTGGTGCCCAGGGACAGAATTGAACTGCCGACACGGGGATTTTCAGTCCCCTGCTCTACCGACTGAGCTACCTGGGCTCAAACAACAGAGGCTTTATATTCTTTTTGACTATCTATGTCAAGGAAAAATGTTTGATAAATTTATGCTTTTATATGTCACCGAGAATATGTTGAATCAGGGTACAGCTTGCAATGGAAGCAGTTTCAGCCCTTAAAATTCTGGGGCCGAGAGAATAAGATAGAAATCCTTTTTCAACTGCCGAGCTTATTTCATTTTTTGAGAATCCACCTTCAGGTCCGACAAGAATAAGTATTTTTTTATTGGAAGAAGTTTTTTCCAGTGTATTAAGCCTTTGGGTTGCTTTTTCCCAAAATGCAATTTTTAAATCATATGATGCGGACTGGTTTAATAATTTTTCAAAAGTCAAAGGCATTGCGATCCTGGGCAGCCTGCTTCTCCGGCACTGTTTCAAAGATTCTCCGGCAATGGTTTCCCACCGTTTTCTTCGATTTTCCATTCTTTTTGCATCAGGGGTTGGAATGGATCGTTCACAAAAAAAGGGAATCCATTTTTGGATGCCAAGCTGCGTCAGATGTTTTATCACAAGATCCATTTTTTTGTCCTTCAACATACCTGAACAAAGCGTGATATCAATGGGAGATTCAGTTAAAGAATCATACTTGTCAATAATATCAAGTTCTATGCCGGCAGGGGAGATAAAAGTAATTACTGCAGTAAAATCCTTTCCGTCACCATCGGTAACTCCAATGCGGTCTCCTTTGTTTAACCTGAGAACCTTAGAAATATGTTTTGCATCCTGGCCCTTGATCTTTGCTTTTGAGGGTATGGAATTAATTTTTTGAATAATAAATTTTTGCATTATGTGATTTGTTTAAAACAAAGCAGAGGCATTGTAAATGGGTTTTTTAAATAGTTGACACTTTGATCTGGCTTTGGTATTTTTTGGCGTTCACAGATATTGGACAGCACGTTGTTTTTAATATCTTAATCAAGCGAGGATGTTATGGCTGACACAACAGATTGGGATGATGACATTTTAAATAAAGATAAGGCTGATGACAATATTATCGAACTGACAGATATTGTAGAAGAAGAAAATACCGATTTCGATCTGGATATTATTGAAGAAGACACTGATTTCGATCTGGATATTGTTAAAGAAGAGATTGACGAAGGTGAAGAATCTTTTGATCTGGAAGATGAAACCTATTTTACCGAAGAGGGTGAGTTTGAAATAGATGAGCCAATAGACGATATGTCGGTTGATCATGATCAAGAGAATGCTTCACCTCAAGATTTGACTCTGAGTCAGGAACAATTCGAGGCTGCACTGGAAAAGGTAATTGAAAAGAAATTTGCCGATAAAATAGAAACAATCATGTTTAAGGTCATGGAAAAAGTAATTGAAAAAGAAATTACCAGGATCAAGGAGAGTTTGCAAAAAGATCTTGATCAGGGATGAAACGTCTGAATTCAGGCTGATTATATATAAAAAAGGTTATGGGGATTCATTAAAAAATCCCCTTTTTCATTAATAAAGGGTTTTAGGAGTTGACTTATGGGTTCTGATTCTATGGATAAAGGATATGAGCCATCCGGCATTGAAGAAAAATGGTATAAGTACTGGCTTGATAATGGTTTTTTTAAAGCAGAAGATAAAAGTGATAAAAACACTTTTTCTATTGTTATTCCACCGCCGAATGTCACTGGCGTGCTTCACATGGGCCATGCTTTAAATAATGTTATTCAGGATATCATGTGCAGGTATAGAAGGCTTTTAGGATATAATGTCCTCTGGATGCCGGGAACAGACCATGCAGGAATTGCAACTCAGAATGTTGTTGAAAGAGACCTTGCATCAAAAGGACAGACAAGGGATCAGCTTGGCCGCGAGGAGTTCATAAAACAAGTCTGGAAGTGGCGTGAAAAATCCGGGGGAGCTATCATCAATCAGCTTAAAAGACTGGGTGCTTCCTGTGACTGGGATCGTGAACGGTTTACCATGGATGAGGGTCTTTCCGATGCTGTCCGCAAGGTATTTGTAAGGCTTTACAAAGAAGGGCTGATTTATGAAGGGCAGTATATTATTAACTGGTGTCCCCGGTGCAAAACAGCCCTTGCCGATCTTGAAGTTGAATATGAAGAAGAAGACGCTTATTTATATTATATCAAATATCCCTTTGTGAATAAAAAACAGGGACTTACCGTTGCAACCACAAGGCCTGAAACCATGTTTGGTGATACAGCGGTTGCAGTAAATCCGACAGATGACCGGTTCAAGAATCTTGAAGAAAAAGAAGTGCTGCTTCCTTTGACGGACAGGATCATCCCGATTATTAAAGATAATTATGTGGATACGAAGTTTGGAACCGGGGCGTTAAAGGTCACGCCTGCTCATGATCCCAATGATTTTCATCTGGGAGAAAAACACGGACTTGAAAAATTAAAGGTAATTGATGATGATGGGTTGATGCTGGAAGGGGCAGGGCAATTTGAAGGTCTGGACCGGTTTGAGTGCAGAGGTAAGGCCGTTGAAGCACTCACGGAACAGGGGCTGCTGGTAAAAAAAGAACCGTTAAAACACAGTGTGGGTAATTGTTACCGGTGCAGGACGGTTGTTGAACCCATTATTTCAAAACAATGGTTTGTCAAAGTAGGTCCCCTTGCAAAAAAAGCATCTGATGCCGTTCGAAATGGAAGAACAAGAATTATTCCCGACAACTGGTCAAAAACTTATTTTGAATGGATGGATAATATCAGGGACTGGTGTATCTCAAGACAGATCTGGTGGGGCCACAGAATTCCAGTCTGGAAATGTCCGGCCTGTAAAGAGGTTATTGTTGAAGAGACTGATCCAACCCGATGTCCTGCTTGCGGATCAAAAGAAATTGCCCAGGAGACAGATGTGCTGGATACCTGGTTCTCAAGTGCACTCTGGCCGTTTTCAACCATGGGGTGGCCGGAAAACACAGATCTTTTAAAGACATTTTATCCCACTAATGTGCTGGTAACCGGTTTTGATATTCTCTTTTTCTGGGTTGCCAGGATGATGATGATGGGCACCCATTTTATGGATGAGGTACCGTTTGATGATGTTTATATCCATGCACTTGTCAGGGATGAGCATGGTAAAAAGATGAGCAAATCAAAAGGAAACGTTATTGATCCGTTAAAGGTGATTGATGAATACGGTACGGATGCTTTCCGGTTTACTCTGGCTGCTTTTGCAGCACAGGGGCGTGATGTCAAGATGTCTGAATCAAGAGTGGAAGGATATCGACATTTTGTCAACAAACTTTGGAATGCATCACGGTTTGCCCTCATGCATATTACTTCAAAAGATACCCAAATTGATTATAAAAAGCTTAGTCTGGCTGAAAAATGGATACTTTCACGATGTTCCCACACAGCTCTGGCTGTAAAAGAAGGCATTGAAAACTATAAGTTTAATGAAGCCGCATCTGCCGCTTACCAGTTTGTATGGCATGAGTTCTGCGACTGGTTTCTGGAAACCGCCAAGCCTGCCCTGTATGAAAAAGAGGGTGTTCAAAGAAGAGATTGTGCAAGAAGTGTTCTTTCAAAAGTCATTGAAGACATTATGATTATACTCCATCCGTTCATGCCCTTTGTTACCGAGGAAATCTATCATATCCTTCCGG
The DNA here is from genome assembly GCA_019038815.1 of Desulfobacterales bacterium. Lineage (GTDB taxonomy): Bacteria > Desulfobacterota > Desulfobacteria > Desulfobacterales > Desulfobacteraceae > Desulfobacula. The sequence continues at coordinate 3,687 of JAHOYS010000256.1, forward strand.
CAACCAAAGGATCTGTTATGGCTGCCCGTTTTCCATATAATGAAAAAGAATATAAAACCAACAGAGATGAAAGAGTTGAAAAAGAGATGGGGTTTGTTTTTGACCTGATCTCCGGCATCCGGAATATCAGAAGTGAGATGAATATCCAGCCATCCATGAAAATAAAAGTTATGGCACATACAGTGGATGAAAAGGAAAAAATCATTATTGCTGAAAATAAATCCATTATTGTAAATCTTGCAATGCTTGAAAGTTTTTATTTTTGCGAAGCAGACAATTTTCCTTCATCCAGTGCATCTTCCGTTACCAGAAACACGATATGCTTTGTTTTGCTTGAGGGGGTTGTTGACTTTGATAAGGAGATCAAGCGGCTTGAAAAAGAAATTGAAAAAACCACCAAAGAGCTTTTAACAGTGCAAAAAAGACTTCATAATGAAAGTTTTCTTGAAAAGGCTCCGGAAGAAGTGATCCAGAAAGTAAAAGATCAGCATACCGGTCTTGAAGAAAAGAATAACAAACTCAAGGAAAATCTTGAAAGAATACAGGAAATAAAGTGATCGATCATGAACACAATTGAAAATATAATCAGATTAGCCCTTTTTGAAGATTCAGGACTTGGTGATATCACAACAGAAAGTATTTTATCTCAAAGTTGTTCGGGCAAGGGCGTGATCGTTGCCAAAGAATCGTTTGTTCTTGCCGGGATTGAAGTGGCAAAAAAAGTGTTTAAACTTCTGGATCCTGACTGTGAATTCTTTTCTGCATTTTCAGATGGTGATTCTATCAAGGAAGGGAAGATTGTTCTTACGGTTCAGGCAGATTTTTTAGCCCTTTTAAAAGGAGAGCGGGTGGCCTTGAATTTTTTACAGCGACTCTCAGGAATCGCAACATTGACCCGTTCCTACGTGGAAGAACTAAGTTTTAAGAAAGTTCGCCTGACAGACACAAGAAAAACAACTCCCGGATTACGCAGTCTTGAAAAAGAAGCGGTCAGGGCGGGAGGAGCGCATAACCACCGGATGTCTTTATATGACGGCATTTTGATCAAGGATAATCATATTGTGATTGCAGGCTCCATCAAAAATGCGGTAAAATCAGTTAAAAACAGGACATCCCATTTAATGAAAATAGAAGTGGAAGTTTCAAGCCTTGAGGAAGTTAAAGAGGCAATTGATGCGGGAGCCCACGTGATTATGCTGGATAACATGGATTATAGCCAGATGACTGAAGCAGTAAAATACATTAATGGCAGAGCAGTTGTGGAGGCTTCCGGGAATGTCTCTTTTGAAACGCTGAACAAAATTGCAGCCACAGGTGTAGATGTAATTTCCTGTGGTGCGCTCACCCATCAGGCAAGGTCTGTAGACTTAAGTATGCGGATCAATGCAGCCTGAATTTCGTCTGCAAAAAATAATTTGAGGAAAATCAGGATTCTGAAACAAGATAAGTTAATTTATTTCTGCCGGTATCCTTTGATTTATAAAGAGCTTTATCGGCCCGTTTAATAAATGACTTGAAATCTTCTCCTTTTACAAGTTCGGTAGCACCGATACTGACAGTGATTGAAGTTTTGATGCCCGGTTCAGGCACAAATACCTGAGAGGCGATGTTGTCTTTTATTCTTGCTCCAACCACGCAGGCTTTTTGAAGACTGGTTTCCGGCAAAATGACGATAAACTCTTCTCCGCCATATCGATAGGCTGTGTCCATGGATCTCATACAGGGTTTAACGGTTTTCCCAATCCTCATGAGTACCTTGTCCCCATCAAGATGCCCCCAGGTGTCATTATAGTTTTTAAAAAAATCAATATCCAGGATCAGTAAAGACAAGGGTCGTGAATATCGTTTGTATCGGTCGATTTCAATTTTTATCTGGGAAAAAAAATGCCGTGAGTTATAAAGTCCTGTTAATGCATCGGTAATGGCAAGTTTTCTAAGCTTCTTTAAGAGATCGGCGCGTTCTTTTGTAAACGCTGCTTCCCTTAGAACTCTATGAATTCGTAAATTCAGTTCTTCAAAACGAAACGGTTTGAAGATAAAATCGCTGGCCCCTGCCTGAACCGCTTTCTCATATGAGTATTTGGCACTGTAACCGGTCATGACCATGACATCAATATCATATAATTCTTTTATTCTGCGGGTGAGTTCCAGTCCGTCCATGCCTTGCATTGTAACATCTGTCAGTACAACATCAGCTTTAAATGAATTGAGTATTTCCAAGGCTTCATATGCATTTAAAGCAGTTTTGACTTCATAATTCTGAATTGTCAGATATTTTTTTACGGATTCTTTAATTGCACTATCATCATCAACAATCAAAATAGAATATGGCACAAGTTTTTCTCCATAGTTATGTTTTACTGTGTGACCTTTTCTTGACTCTTTTTAACTCAATTGATAGATATATAATACTTAGTCGTATACTTGGATTTTGTCAATATATTAATTTGGAGTAAAATTGAAGTTAGATATAAAGAATATTCGAAATTTCAGCATTATTGCCCATATCGATCATGGAAAGTCAACCCTGTCTGACAGGCTGATTCAGCTTTCCGGTATTATCTCGGAAAGGGATATGAAAGATCAGATACTGGATTCTATGGATATTGAAAGAGAAAGGGGCATTACCATTAAAAGCCAGACCGTGTCTCTTCCCTATACAGCAGAGGACGGTACCCAATACCTTTTAAATCTGATAGATACACCGGGCCATGTGGATTTTTCATATGAAGTATCAAGAGCGCTGGCATCCTGTGAGGGAGCACTAATACTGGTTGATGCAAGCCAGGGAGTTGAAGCCCAGACTTTGGCAAATTTATATCTTGCCATGGATCATGATCTGGAAATCATACCGATAATCAATAAAATAGATCTGCCATCTGCTGAGATTGACTGGGCCAAAGAGCAGATTGAAGAAGATCTGGGGCTGAATTCTGATGATGCCCTGGCAGTGTCGGCAAAAGCCGGAACCGGTGTGGACAAGATCTTCCAGGCTGTTGTGAATGGAATTCCTGCACCTGTCTCAAAGGAAGATTCTGTTTTTAAAGCCCTGATATTTGATTCCCATTATGATGCATTCAGGGGAACCATCATTCATTTTAGAATTTTTGACGGCAGCATTAAAAAAGGTGATAAAATCCAGCTCATGTCCAATGATGCCCGGTACAAAGTTGAAGAGGTGGGATTATTCCAGATAGAGCGGCATCCTCAGAAGGAACTTGTGGCAGGGCAGGTGGGTTATTTTATTGCAGGGATTAAAAATATCAGTGATGTGAAAATTGGGGATACCGTTACCATGGCTGATAAACGGTGTGACAAACCCATGGAGGGCTTCAGGGAGCCGACACCGGTTGTTTTTTCATCCATGTATCCGGTGGCGTCTGATGATTATGAAGAACTTACCGAAGCCTTGGAAAAACTCAAGCTCAATGACGCTTCGTTAATTTATGAAAAAGACAGTTCCGCTGCCCTGGGTTTTGGATACCGATGCGGTTTTCTGGGCCTTTTACACCTCGAAGTAGTTCAGGAAAGGCTTGAAAGAGAATATAATGTCTCTCTGATTTTGACATCTCCTTCTGTCATGTATGAGATTACATATATGGACGGTGTGGTAAAGATTATAGATAACCCGGTCCAGTATCCTGATCCGGCCGAAATCTCCAAAGTTCGGGAACCGTTTATTAATGCTTCCATCATTGTACCGGACAAATATATGGGCAATGTCATGCAGGTCTGCCATGAATTTCGAGGGGTCAGCAAAAATTATCAGTATTTGACCAGCAGTCGAATGGAAATGAAATTTGAACTGCCGCTGGCCGAAGTAGTGTATGAATTTTATGACCGGCTCAAAAGTGTTACCCAGGGATATGGGTCATTTGACTATGAAATAGCCGGATACCAGGAGACCGACCTTGTAAAGCTGGATTTTCTCATTAACGGTGAACGGGTGGATGCACTGTCACAGCTGATACACAGAGAAAAAGCTGAAACCAGGGCAAGAACTGCCTGTAAAAAATTAAGGGAAGAAATCCCGCGACAGCAGTTTAAAATACCCATCCAGGGTGCCATTGGTGGGAAAATCATTTCCCGGGAAACCATATCGGCATTCAGAAAAGATGTGACGGCCAAGTGTTACGGCGGTGATATTTCAAGAAAACGAAAACTTCTTGAAAAACAAAAAAAAGGCAAGAAACGAATGAAGATGGTGGGCTCTGTTGAAAT
>JAHOYS010000415.1 GCA_019038815.1 Desulfobacterales bacterium
GATGCAGGCTTTGTTGAAGTACTTTACCTTGACAACTACTCAGATGAAGATATCCATGAAGCCATAAAAAATTGTCCCAAAGATTGTATCACCTGGGAATAAATTTTTGGCAGGATCAATTTTTAACCAAATTACATAAATATACAATATGGTCTTGACTATTTTATATGTTCGTATAAAATAGTCAAGACCATGGGATCAAATATAAAAAAAAGACATGCCGCCGACATTATATTTTCCAAAATATTCGGCAGGCAGATGCGTTTTATTGCCGGTCCAAGACAATGCGGAAAAACCACCCTTGCAAAACAGATACTGACTTTAGCAAAAAATGAAAACTTTTATTATAACTGGGATAAAAAAGAAGTCAGAGACAGATATAGAAAAGAACATTCATTCCTAAGCGCAGACATTCTGAATGCACAGCCAGGCTCAAGACACTGGGTCTGTCTTGATGAAATACATAAATTTCCAAACTGGAAAAATATTTTAAAAGATTTTTTTGATACCCATGAAGACAAAATCAATTTTATTGTTACAGGAAGTGCAAGGCTTGACTTATTAAGGAAGTCCGGTGACTGTCTTGCAGGTCGCTATTTTTTATTTAATCTCAATCCTTTTATCCTTGCTGAATTACTTGACAGTGATGTTGATAAAATCCTGCCTGAAAATAATGGTCTTGAATATATTGAAAAAATGATCGCCAATAAAAAATTTGAACAGGATTTTCTGGATCAAATAGTTAAATTCAGCGGTTTTCCTGAACCTCTTTTGCACCAGAACAGCTTGTTTGCAAAGAAATGGCATGACAGCTATCTTGAAAGAATTGTTAAAGAAGATATAAGGGATCTGTCTCATATTCGTCAAATTGAAAAAGTCATGGATTTGATATTTCTACTGCCGGATAAAATTGCATCACCTCTTTCCATCAATTCATTAAGAAAAGATCTTGAGCTCAATTTTAACACTGTAAAAAATTATATTAATTATCTGATTTTAGGGTATGTACTGTTTGCCTTATCACCCTTCCATAAAAAAAACACAAGGCTTGTCAAAAAAGAAAAAAAAATCTATTTTTATGACTGGGCTGTCATACAGGACAAAGCAAAACGATTTGAAAATTTTGTTGCAATGGAATTAAAAACAAGGATCGATACATGGAATGATCGGCTTGAGGATGATTATGATTTAATGTATGTAAGAACAAAAGACGGTAAAGAGTCTGATTTTTTAATCCTTAAAAACAAAAACCCCTATGTTTTATTTGAAGTCAAGCTGTCCTCTTCTAAAATTTCAAAACACCATTATCTGCATTCAAAACTTCTTGGTAATGTTCCCTTTGTCCAGCTTGTAAAAGAAGACAAAATACTTAAAGTTGAAAATAAAAATTTTTATATAGTTTCTGCCTCACGCTTTTTTGCCTGATATACATTTTTTTTTAAATCAACAAAAAAACATTGCGCCTGATACACAAATGTGTCATTTACCTTATCAGTAGATACAACAAAGATAAACCCATCAAATTATAATGGAGCAAAAAAATGGACGAGACCTCCTCAAAATATAATCTTAAAAAAGAGGTGGATTGTCTCAAAAAATTTAGTCCTTATTTTAATTATGATGATATCAAAAAGTTACTCAAAGAAAAAAAGATTCAAATAACAAATTCCAGTCTAAAAGTTTACCTCCATTCTCTTACAAAAAATAAGATAATATTTGATGCTGGCAAGGGATGGTATTCATCAATAGAAAAACAGTTTGACTTAGACAAAGAGCCGATAGAAGATATAATAAAAGATATCAACCAAAAACTTCCCTTGCTCTCTTTTTCCTGCTGGTCAACAGCACAGTTAAACTCTTTTACGCATCATATAATGTCAAAATTCATAACTTTTATTCATACTGATTCTGATTATATCAGTAATACAGCAGAAATGTTAAGGGGAACTGGGTATAATGTTTACGAAAATCCCAATAAGGCTGAAATTGAGAAACAATTTAGCTTAATTGATAAAACTGTCATTATTAGACCGTTAATATCAAAACAACCTGATAATAATAAAAATGATGCCCCAATAGAAAAAATTCTTGTGGATTTTTTAATAGAAAACAAAAAATTAAATATTATGGAAGAATCGGAAGCGGGAAACGTGGTTAAAAACGTCCTAATTTCAGGTAGAATAAACCTGTCAGCCTTGATTTCCTATTCAAAACGCAGGAAGTGTGAATTGCCAGGCAAACTAACCAAGTCCAATTAAATATAAAAATGGAGATAGTTAATTGATACAAAATTTTGTAACCACTAACTGTTTTACAGCAGACTGGATAAAAACAAAAAAAGAAGAATTGTCAGGAGATCCTGTTTTAATCGAAAAAACCATACATGCTTTTGCATTGCTTGGTTATCTTGTGCAGACAAAAATGGACTTTATTTTTAAGGGCGGGACCAGTCTTCTGCTTCATGTGCCACAGATAAAGCGGCTGTCTATAGATATTGATATCGTCTTTGATGGCGACTTGGAAAAATTCAAAAAAAAACTTAAACAGATACCAGAAAATGCACCATTTACAAGTTTTAAAGAAGATGACAGAGGTGACCGAGGCCTTCCAAACCGCAAACATTACCAATTTTTTTATACCTCAGATAGGTCCAAAAAGGAAGATTATATCCTTCTGGACATTGTTTTTGAGGACCTGTCTCATATTTCATCTATAGAAAGCAAATCAATCCACACCAATTATTTTGAAACAAACATGGAATTGTATGTCAAAGTACCAACAATAGAAGGGCTCTTAGGTGACAAACTGACAGCTTTTGCTCCACACACAATAGGTGTGCCTTTTGTAACTGAAAAAGGCAAAAGTATGACCATGCAGGTGGCAAAACAATTGTTTGATATCGGGGAGCTTTTTAATATCGCTACAAATTTTGAGAATATTAAAACTGCTTTTGAAGAAACTTTTGAAAAAGAGAATGGTTATCATTCAACCGAATACACAAAAGAAGAAGTTTTACAGGATACTATTGATATCTGTCTGAATCTTTGTCAGATACGATTAAAAGGTTTTAAACGTTCAGAAGACACTGATAATATTGAGAATGGTATAAAAAGGATGGGAAGTCATCTGGTAAAAGGCAAATTTAATACCGACACAGAAGCTAAAATTACAGCGGCAAAAGTTTTTTACATCGCCAATTCAATAAAAACAGGCAAAAATATAACCTTCGATAAAATAAAATATTCTTCAAATAAAATAGACTTAATAAAAAATATTACTCTCCCCTCTCCGTATGATAAATTGAACCGATTAAAAGCAATTTTACCGGAAGCCTTTTACTATATCTGGCAAGGAACTAAAGAATGACTGAATTAATACAGCCCATGCTTGATCAGAACAATCTTAATCTTGTTCTCGACAGCCTGAAACTTGGAATAATCTGCCATACTCCTGACAGAATCATTACACTTTTCAATAAAGAAGCAGAAAGAATTACCGGATATCTAAAAGAAGAGGTTATTGGAAAAGATTGCCATACGGTTTTCCAGGCACCTTTCTGCGGAGGAAAATGTTCTTTTTGTGACAGCACACCGGATTTTTCTTTTGGAGCAAAAGAATATCCGTTGAACATTGTGACAAAAGACGGTTCTGCCCGTCAGCTTGAAATGACCGTCACGGCCATCATAAATCACGAAAATATATTTAAAGGAGTGATTGCATCCTTCAGGGATGTGACCGAATCTTTTAACCTTTCTTTAAAAGCTGAAAACCTTTCACACTTTGCAGGCATCATCGGCAAAGACAAAGCAATGCAGGATATTTTCAGGCAGATCAGGGATGTTGCCCTGTACAATTACCCGGTCCATGTATCCGGCGATACAGGCACAGGGAAAGAACGGGTAGCCTGTGCCATTCATGATATCAGCTCATATGGCAATGGTGCCTTTGTTCCGGTAAATTGCGGAGCCATCCCTGAAGGGATTGTAGAAAGTGAATTATTCGGACATGTTAAAGGGGCCTTTTCAGGAGCCATCAAAGAAAGGAAAGGAAGATTTGAGCTGGCACATAAAGGGACACTCTTTCTGGATGAAGTGGCTGAACTGCCTTTAAAAACCCAGGTAAAGCTTTTAAGATTTTTACAGGAAGGCGCTTTTGAAAAAGTTGGGGGTGAAAAAAGAGTCCGTGTGGATGTCAGGATCATCAGTGCCGCCAATAAAAATCTTAGAGATGAAGTCACGGCCGGAAGATTCAGGGAAGATCTTTTCTACAGGCTCAATGTCATCCCCATACACCTGCCCCCTTTAAGACAGCGCAAAAGTGATATCCCCCTTTTGGCTGCCCATTTTTTAAAAGAAGCTGAACAGGAAAGCCCAAATGCTGTTCCACAACTTGCCGCTGAAGCTCTTGATGTCATGCTCGATTACCATTGGCCGGGAAATGTCAGAGAATTAAAAAATGTGATCCAGTTTTCCGTGGTGCGATCCCGGGGAAACAAAATACTGCCATCGGACCTGCCCATGGAAATCATCCGGGACAAAGATGTTAGCTTTCGATTCTCAGACAGACCTGACCCGCAGGATATCATTCCTGCCAGAGGCAAAATTGACATTGATTCGGTTAAGGCTGCAATCAAGAAAACCGGAGGTAACAAATCCAAAGCCGCAAGAGTATTAGGTGTAGGAAGAGCAACACTTTACAGGTTCCTTGCCCGGAATGAAGAAATGAAAAATTATGTGGATCAGTTTTAGATTAAAAAATTTACCGTGGTTCGTCACTCGCCCGACGCTTTTTTATTTTTTGCTCGAATAAAAAGCAGTCTTTGCAATGAGTGCTGCTTTGAACTACTACTGAAGGCAGTTGCAGACTTTTAAAATCCATAGTCCGACAGCCATGAGGAAAGTTTTTATCCCATGTAACGTAATAATGTTCACATTTGTGGCAGTCAATCATCTTCAACATCCCGCTAAACGCCTGAAGTGTCCTGATGGAGATAACATCTCCGGCTACAATAATTATTTTTAATATAACAGTGCAAAACAAAACGCAAGGCTTGCGTCATTCGTAACGCTTTTAACCCTTTCCCTAAATTGTTGCGTAAATTCAAGTAAGCGGTTCCGTAGTTTTCGTTGACAGGTTTTTCATTATAATATACAGATTCTTTGTACAGAAAGAGTAAAAAATTAAGGGGGATTTAAGAGACATGGGAGATGATAAAAGAAAAAGAACAAGGGTTCATTTTAAAACACAGGTGGCCTTAAAGACGGATATTTCTGAAATCAAGGCGGTTGCAAAATCCTCAGACATTAGCATGAAAGGCATGTTCATTAGTACCAATAAAAAAATTCCGGCAGGAACACCCTGTGATATAGAAATTGTGCTCTCAGGCACTACGAGCAAACTTGCCTTAAATATAAAGAGTTTGGTTGCCCGCCAAGATAATGCCGGCCTCGGAATTACGTTCGACTCAATGGATGTTGACAGCTACTTTCATCTCAAAAACATTGTTATGAATAATGCCTCAGACCCGGATGCCATTGAAAAAGAGATATTCTCATAATAGAGAAACTATCTCCTATTCAACCTGTAGCAACTTCCTTTGAACTGTTTTGCATATTTTTTCATTTCCGATGCCTGCTCTGTGATTTCGCCATAGTGGGGAAAAGTCCCAGATTTTGTGTCTGTAATTCCTATGGAAATACTCATTACGTCGAATGATTTTAAACTTCCATGTCTGTCACAGGATTCAATATAACCCTTTATTGTGTCATCGTTATCATAAAAAGTGGGGATAATTCTGTCAAAGTTGTCTATAATTTCTTGAGACGTCTCTTCAATAAAGTTTAAATCCATAATGAATATGAAATCATCTCCTCCTATATGTCCTACAAAACTATTTTTATCTTGTTTGTTTTTTACAATATTAAGAACAAGACGCCCCGTTATCCTTATAACTTCATCTCCGCGGCTGAAACCATATTTATCATTAAAAGGTTTAAAATGATCGATATCTGCATAAGCAAGGGCGAAAACTTCATTTTTATCAAGCCTGGCCTGAATTTGTTTGTTTATTGAAATATTCCCCGGTAATTTTGTCAGGGGATTAATTTCGATAACTCTTTCAGCCCTGATAATGGCGAGTTTAATGCGGGCGAGCATGTCTCTTTCAAGATCAGCTTTGTAAATGTAGTCTTCAACAGACAAAAAATCCCATTGGGAAGCAGCAGACTGATCAGAAAAAATGGCAAGAACAGGCAACTGATAAAACATGGGGTCTTCCTTCAAATTGCTGAGAATGTTGATTGAAGCAAGGTCATCGGTACTTATATCAATAATTACAAGATCCGGTATGGAATTGTAAATATAATCAAGGGAGGATTGTATATTATTGAAAACAGATATTTTGTATAAATCCTTCAACACCCCTTCTAGAGCGTTTAATATAATAATATCCTTAGAAATAACCGCGATCGATTTCATAACTATAAGGATAACTCCTCTGTGACGCTTCTGGAATCCTCTACTTCTTCCAATATTTCTTTTATATCATTTTCATTCAAATCAAGGTATTCAAAGGCGACAGGATTTAAGGCAGGTACAAAGGGGTCACCTGCAAATCCAAACCCCATCGTACGCACGAGAGTATCTGATAAGTGAACAATTGCCGTTTCGAGAGGAGCATTTTTTGATAAATGAGGTTCATGATGATATTTTATACTTTCTACCAGGTTAAGGGGGAAATTCCATTTTTTCGCCAGCCAGGAACCAACACCGGCGTGAGTTTCGGGGAAATGATTCTTCTCCACCTCAATAATGGTAATGTCTTCCATATCTGTTTCGTTCATCACTTTTTCATATTCCTTCGGGAATTGAAGAATTAGAACTACCTTTCCTATGTCATGAAGTAAACCTGCGGCGTAAATATCTTCAGGTTCCTTCAATCCTTTCCTTTGGGCTATTAGCCTTGCTGTTATGGCACAGTTAAGAGAATGTTCCCAGAGTCCGAGCATGGATTTCTGCATCAGTTCGAATACGGAGGTCCCGATGAGTAGGCCTTTTATGACATTCAAACCAAGAAGCACAGTCGCGTGTGATACGGATGATATTCTGCCGGGAAAACCATAGATTGCCGAATTAACCATCTTGAGAATTTTTGTTGTCAGAGCGGGGTCATTCGATATGAAATTGCTGATTTTATTTAAGGATATATCAGGTTGTTCGATAGTCACTAAAATCCGTCTCAGAACATCCGGTGTGGTTGGAAGGCTGCTTATCCCTTCGACTTTCCTTCGCATGGTTCTGATGTTATTATTGTTCATATAACACCTCTATGTGCTCCCTTGCCAGCTTTTTCAGCAGGTTCATATAAGGCTTGTTTTCCACATTTTTGAATCTTCTATCCAATTGAGCCAGCATTTCTTCCTTGGGTATGCTGTACTGGGATGGACCGTCTATGTATACATTTTCGATACCCATATTGCGAATCTTAATTATCATATGTTCCGTCAGTTCAGTGCCTTCTTTGAGCAGGACCATGTCGCCTCTTGTTACAGATTTTTCCAGCTTCATCCCCGGCTCAATTTTGTCTACAGAAGCTTTCGGCATACTTCATTCCCCCTTTTCACTGTAAACGTTCTACACCCATGATTCCTTATGATGCTGCATACAAAAGCCATCCCCTGACCTATTTTCCTCCCCATCTCTTTCATGGTAAAGAAAAGATCGAATACTTTTTCTTTTGTATCTTTTTAAAATATAGGATATTAGGATAGGAACTTGCTTTTTGTCAAGAAAAGTATTCAAAAGGGAAAGTATTTAACTCACATTTCGCTTGTTCAAATATTAAGTTCATGAATTAGGAAATAGCACAAAAC